>JBIIVA010000117.1:0-7956 GCA_044339705.1 Crocinitomicaceae bacterium | reverse complement strand
GTAAATGACGCCCCGGCTTTAAAAGCTTCAGATATTGGAATCGCGATGGGCAAAAAGGGAACTGATGTGGCTCGGGAAGCAGCGGCTCTTGTTTTACTTGATGACAATTTCGCTTCAATAGTAGCGGCAATTCGCAGTGGAAGAAGAATTTTTGATAACCTACAAAAGGCCATGTCATACGTCTTAGCTATTCACGTTCCAATCATTGGTATGGCTTTGATTCCCTCTTTTTTTTCCTCCTTGCCCATATTTTTGATGCCCTTGCACATTGTCTTTTTAGAGTTGATTATCGATCCGATTTGTTCAGTTGCTTTTGAACTAGAGCAAGAGGAGAAGGGCATCATGTTAAGAGCGCCGCGTAACAAAAATGAATCTTTTTTTGGTTCAAGAAAAATTACTTTGAGCTTAATCAAAGGAACAACATTGTTATTATTGGTTTTGACGACCTATTTAATTTCGATTTTCAATGGGTTTTCTCCTCTGGAAACGCGTGCGATTTCATTTTCAACGTTGGTTCTTGGTAATGTGTTTTTAATATTAACAAGCTTATCCGAATCACGCGGATTCTTTTCGGTTTTTAAAGAGAAAAACTATGCAGCCTGGCTCATTTTGTTTATAGCTACAATCATGTTGTTAACTATTTTTATCGAGCCAAATCTTCGGATGCTATTCAGTTTTGAAATAAATCATTTGAATCACTTTTTTATTGCCATTATTGCGTCATTTTCGGTTTTATTTATCTTTGAAGTTGTAAAGTTTATTCGAAATTCAAGATTGACGAAATGATTTTGATTGTCCGAAATTGATTTCAAGACCAAGGAAAGTAAAATCGTTAGTGGTTTGTTTTGCACAGATGAAGTTATGGATGTAGATGGAATTACATAAATAGTTCCGTATTCAAGTTAATTGAAAAAAGTGAAATTTGTTGTTAAAAGTGATGGGGTTGAAAACTAATTTGATCTACTTGCCAATAGACTCAAATGAAATAGGGCCTCGCCACTTTCTTTTTCACTGATAGGAATGTTGTAATCGCAATTCCCGATACCATTTAAAAGACTGCAAAGAATTTTTCCTGATTCATTTTTTTTGTCTTGATGCATGAATTCAATTACTTTTTGAATATCATCGGCATCAAGGGATATCATTGGAAAACTTGAAGTAATTGTTTGTTCAATTTCAAAGAATTCATCTTTCGAAACACGATCCTTTTTCCAAGAAATGAAAGCCTCGGCGCACATTCCAAGAGCAACTGCATGACCATGAGAAATGGGTGTCTTTGTTAGAAAATAACTTTCTAACGCATGACCAATTGTATGGCCAAAATTCAAGATTTTTCGCAATCCTCCTTCTTTAGGATCTAAGTCTATAACATCTGTTTTAATTTTAACAGAAGGATAAATGACATTTTCTTTTATCAGTTCCTCCTCTGAATGAATCGATTTTATTTCATTCCATAGGTTTTTATCTCTTATGAGTGCGTGCTTGAGCATTTCAGCATAACCATTGAAAATTTCCTCCGCCGGTAGTGTTTGAAGAAAAGTCGAATCAATATAGATTTTTTGAGGATGACAAAATGTTCCAAGTTGATTTTTATAGTGATCTAAATCGATTCCAGTTTTTCCACCAATGGAGGCATCTACCATTCCGAGCAGAGTAGTTGGGATGTTAATGAAATTCATTCCACGCTTGAAAATGGATGCAATAAATCCCCCCATATCTGTAACAACTCCTCCACCAACATTGATGACAAGGTCTTTTCGACTAAATCCATATTCAGTAAACGCTTGCCAAACTTGGAAACAGACTTCCATTACTTTATTTTCTTCGCCTACCGGCAATAAAATAATTTCCGCTCTTTCCAATTCTTGAAAGGTGGTAAGAAGGTGTTCTAAGCAACAATCATGCGTGTTTTCATCAACTATGATAATAAGTCGATGGTCATGATATTGCTGCAATAATTCGCGTAAAGAACTGTTCTCTAGATTTCCGATTTCAACTGAGTAACCCGCTGCTTCAATGGTTTGCATTTCGCCTTATTATTATCCAAAGGTAATTATTCTTTTTACTATTCATGAAGTTCCAAAAAACAAATTAATTTTGACTATGATATCTTTCGAGAATACAGAAATTGCATTTAAAAGTAAATCAAATAAGGATCTAAAACGAGCCTTTTGGTTGTTTAAAATTATTGCCTTACCAACGTTTGTGAAAATTGGTAAAGTTTTCACCAATGTGGCTTTGAAACTTCATTTGCCGATTAATTCAATTGTGAAAGCAACTATTTTTCGTCAGTTCTGTGGTGGAGAGAGTATTGGAGAATGTGATTCGGTTATTCAAAAAATGGGAGAATTTGGCGTTGGAACCATATTGGACTATTCAGTAGAAGGAAAAACTTCAGATGCTGAATTTGATGAAACAGTTAATATCATCATTCAAACTTTGGAAAGAGGAAAATCGGATAAAAATATACCTTTCGGAGTTTTCAAGGTTACTGGTATAGGTCGTTTCGATCTCATAGAAAAAGTAAGTAAAAAAGATCATCTGTTCTTGGAATCCGAAAAGAAAGAGGTAGAAATAATCGTCAGCAGAATAGATCGTATTTGTAAAGCTGCTTATGATTTCAATGTCCCGGTTTTTTTGGATGCTGAGGAATCGTGGATTCAGGATGCTGTTGATCAATGGGCATTTGACATGATGCTAAAATACAACAAAGACCAAGCAATCGTTTTCAATACAATTCAAATGTATCGCCATGACCGTTTGGAATTTTTAAGGTCATGTCACAAACTAGCCAAAGAAAATAACCTAAAATATGGGGTGAAATTAGTTCGGGGTGCCTACATGGAGAAGGAGCGAAATAGAGCGGTAACTTTAGGTTATCCATCACCGATTCAACCTGATAAGGCGGCATCTGACCGCGATTATAATTTGGCTTTGGAATTCATTGTGTCAAACGCTGATTGTTTTGCGCTTTGTGCCGGAACTCATAATGAGGAAAGTTCACTTTACTTGATAGAGCTGCTCAAGAGAAACTCCATTTCCACTGATGACAAACGATTTTACGGAGCTCAATTGCTCGGAATGAGTGATCATATTTCCTACAATTTGGCCGAAGCTGGTTATAATGTCGCTAAGTATGTGCCTTTTGGACCGGTTAGAGAAGTGATGCCATATCTATTGAGAAGAGCAGATGAAAACACTTCCGTTTCTGGTCAAACCGGAAGAGAATTGAGTTTGATCATGCGGGAGTTGAAGCGAAGGAAGTTGTAATTACTCCTTGACAATCCGAACAGAAGAATGATTCATTTTCAACACATAGATGCCTTTCGGTAATTCTGAAACATCGATTTGATCAAACTGATTTAAGCTTCCTGATAAAACTTCCATTCCATAGATATTAAAAAGTTTGAATTTAAATTCTCCTTCTTTCTTAAAATCAATGTTTAAATCTGTTTTTACGGGATTCGGATATACTTTTCCTTCGAACTCTTTGATTGAATTTACAGCGACTAACTCATTGAAAACGGTAATATTTTCAGTATTTGGAAATGCGTTATTTCCACCAACCTTAAAGAGATAGATGTGACTTCCACCATTAAAGGTAAATTCACTGAGACCTGTGCTATTGCTATGTCCGACGCCTATAAACCCCCCGTCGGATGTTGCTAAAATCTGTCCGACATCGTCACTGCTTTCATTGTTTATGGATTTGAATTCATTCATCCAATATAAATTTTGAGAATCAAAATAGGCGTACATAAGGTCGTAATCATCTTGAAATGAACTTGAATTTATGTATTGATAAGCAACAGCAACTTTGTCTGAAGTACCATTATATACCAATTGCGCACAACGCATTTCCCCTTCATTGATTTCTAGGGTATACTGACTTATCAAGTTACCATCGATGGTAAAGATTCCAAAATAACCTTTCGACTTGTTTTGATTTTCGTTTTTTCCAACCAGAAAAATCTTGGAGTTGCTCAGAGAAATATCTGTTACGGTATAGTTCCCACTAATATCGGAAATAAAATCTGTCCAAATTGGGTTGCCCATTTCATCTATTTCCATCAAAAATCCTTTGTTTAGAGCCGAATCTGAAATGTGCCACTGTCCGGCAATTACAAAGTGATCGTTTTTTCGCTCTATAGAAGTTGCAAAATCCTCCCCATCGGATCCCCATCGTTTTGTCCACAATGTATCTCCGAATTTATTTGTGCGAATTACATAAATATCTGAATTTCCATTCGATGTAGGAAGAAGTTCCCCAACCATAACCACGCCGGAATCAGCTGTCAATACAGCATCATTAATTTTTTCCCAACTCGATGGTAAATCATAATTTTTAACCCACTGTTCATTTCCGTTTAAATCTGTTTTTATTAGAAAAGCATCGAAATCTCCTTGACCAAACGAATTCGAGATTCCGGCAATCAGGAGACCGTCATTTGGAATATGCAGTAATCGTTTTCCTAAGTCCGATTCAGCGCCTCCGTATGATTTACTCCAAGTGTAATTACCTAGCTTATCAATTGCCAGAAGAAAAGCTTGACTATGTTCGGCAAAGCTACCTGAACTTCCCGTTAAGAGGTACGAAGAATCCGCTAGTTGAATAATTCCTTGGCCTTCATCAAATCCAGATCCGGAATATAGTTTGTAAAATGTTCCTTGTCCGAATGAAAAAAGAACAACTAATTGTAAAAAAAGAACAATTAAAACACGCATTGTAATCGAAAAATAATGGATTGCCCAGTTGGGTTAAATAAATTTTCACTGCTAATTCCGAAACTGGTATTCTTTAATTTCATGCTGGAATAAAAACCTCCTCTTAGTTTTGCATAACCACCATAGCTTAAACTTGCGCCAAAATGAACTATTCCCTTGAATGGATTATAATCTATTCCACCGAATATCAATGGTATTGACATATAGGATAGGTAAAGACGAGCCCCATAAAACTGCTGAAATTTCCTCGATTTTGACTCTTCAGATTGATCAATTAACTTGGAAACTTGAAGCATTCCAGGTAATATGATTGTTGTTTTACCGTCTGTTCTTGAAATTCCAAGCGTATCCAAAAGAGCAAAATTGTCAGATTGAAATGACGTGCCGTTTGAAAGTTGATCGTAATTAAAACCGGTGTAATTGAAACTTGTATCACTCT
The DNA here is from genome assembly GCA_044339705.1 of Crocinitomicaceae bacterium. GTDB lineage: Bacteria > Bacteroidota > Bacteroidia > Flavobacteriales_D > Crocinitomicaceae > UBA952. Next base: position 2,792 of record JBIIVA010000117.1, on the reverse strand, counting down.
CATAATTTGTGAAATTAGTTGTCTGAGTAATGAATCCAACATTTCGCATTAAAAATTGAAAACTTGGCTTCCCTCTTAAATTCTTTGATTGCCACCTCAGATCCGCATCGAGTCCTGCGCCGAATCCTTTTACGAAGTTATTGCTATTTGAAAAAGAAGCTTTTCCAGAATATTTAAATGAAAGTGTGTCAAGCGCTGAATTTTGATAAATTTCACCTTCTTCCAAAAACAAATTGGAGGCATTATTTAACCCGAAAAGATTGAAACTTACTGCTGATTTTGTTTTTTTATCCAACCAGCCAAATCCAATTTTTTGATAGGTGACATTAGAAAATCGAGTACCGGAAAATCGAGCTGTATCACCTTCAAAATAAGTATTGCCATACATCGGAAAAGTATAAAAATCTTTGCTGTAAATTGCTTGAAGGAAATTATACATCCCTACTTTTACAATGAATCCCCAATTTTCATTTTTGAACAAATTCACTTGGAAATTACGATATTCCAATTCAGCCTGCGTATCAGATCCAAAACGATTGATAAGGCGATGTCGATTCAAAGATTTTGACTTCATGGAATCGGTAATTTCTCCGCCGTAGAAAAATTTTTGAGCAATGTCTTTCCCCAAAGATGTGCCTGAATAATCAGCAATACCAGTTACAATAATTTCATTTTTTCTTTTTTTCTCAACATCAACCCCTTTTTTCTCGACTACATAATTTAAAATAGAATCCTGTTGAATCGGAAGGTAATGTTGTCCAAAGAGATGAAGTGATATAAAAATGTTTGCGAATAAAAATTTGAAACTCATTAAAGAACAATTTTCGTATTAAGTTTTAAATTCAAGTTCACGGCTAGAAAGGCGCCAACTGGAATAGAATATGCTTGCGTGTTGGTGCTTCCTGGAATCAGCGTATTGAAAATCCCTTCAATAATCACCTTTTTGACATCTTTGAGAAGTGATGCTGTTGTTTCGTTTACATTAAATTCAACGATAGATTTCTTTTTATAAAGTCCATCATTTTGATCTTGAATTCCATAGAGTGAACTGGAAATTTCGCTCGTGCTGACAATCGTTTGTAGAATAAAATTATTTTCATCCAATAAATAGAGAATCGGTTGACAACTCATTGGAAATGCATTTGTTGCAGTTAGCGTGAAAATTGCTGATTGAATGTGTGTTTTCGTGTTTTCATTTGGTATGTCGATGTCAAATGTATCTCGCAAGGTCAAACCATCAGTGCCGATTAAAAGAGGCATGTCACTTTTAATTTTTACTTTAATTCGACTATTTGGGAAAATTTCATCATTTCCACCCGTCAAATTTCCCCATGGATTTAACTGTAGACTATAGCCAATTCTATTTTTGGAACCTAAATTTTCGATATATTGCTCAATGTTACTATTACCGGAATTTAATTCCAAAGACTGTGTGGACGGATTTAATGAATTCCAGGAACCCGTAGCAGGTGAAACAATTAGATTATTTCCGATATTTGATGAGGTCAAAGAAAGTGTGTTGCCCTGATAATTGGTGTTTTCTGCCAATGTCAAGCGACCGCGCATGGATATTTTAGCTCCATTTTCAACCTCAAATGCGAGAGATGTTGAGTTTAGGTCTAGTGTTCCGGCAACAACTTTGTTCAAGAAATCGATATTTAATTCTGTAGTATCAGAAATGATTTGGTTTCCAAAATAGCCTTTGGCGTAATCAATTTTTATTCCTGAAATCTCAGCATCAAAGCGAAAGACATTTGCCGTGCTAACTGAAACAGCCGGGCCATCAGGATCAGATTTAATGATGAGTTTCGATTGAAGTTTATTGAAACTTAAATGGTTTACTCCTGTTAAATCTAGCGTGTATCCAGATAAATCTAGAACTTCTTCTTTTATTCCAGGATTATTTTGTGTTCCTCCATCAACAGAATAATTTTGTTCAAATAAAACTCCATTTTTCGCCGCTCCGGGGATTTGAACAGTGTAAAAAGCTTTTGTGTTTATCGGATTATAAACCTTCACTTTTATTGTGCCAGTTGCGATAATCACTTTTTTTAATTGGACTCCATTCAAATTCAGATCGTGTTCTTCTACTTGATTGATAAAATTGCTACCAGGGGTGACATTATTTAAAGTAACTACAGGACTTGTCGTTTGAGAAATGGTTGTATCCGAAATTTCAATCAAATCATTTATACCAAGGTTCAATACTGTTCGAGATAAATTAAAGTTCAGTGTCGTTCCATCGGTTGAAATCAACGTTGAGTCGTTGTAATAATTGTCTAATGAGAGTGTATCGTATGCAACCGGAGCACCCCATTCACTATTCCAACTTGTTTTTTCTTTCTTACAAGCGAAGAAAATAATACTGATAAATGAAAAAAATAAGACTAACCTTCTCACAATTTTTGAGTGAATTTAATTAAAAAAATGAGATCATACACGTTTGCCAAGCTCAATTACCTCTAAATCATGTATCCGATCCTTGGAAAATCTTAAAATTGTTTTTACTGCATGGAATCCCTTAAATCCGCAGGCTCCAGGGTTCATCCACAACATATTAAATCGTTTATCCATTTGAACTAAGGTAATGTGTGAGTGTCCGCAAACGAAAAGTTTCGGTACTCCGTTTTTGATTAATTCTTCGTAAGCTGGTTTGGAGTATTTTCCAGGTCGACCGCCTATGTGGGTAATTAATATATCCACATCCTCAATCTGAAACCGCAAGAATTCGTTAGTCTCCCCGCGGATTTCATGATTATCAATGATTCCCCAAACTGCTCGAGTAGGTTTGA
>JBIIVA010000254.1:0-2767 GCA_044339705.1 Crocinitomicaceae bacterium | reverse complement strand
ATCCAATGATTACTCCTTTTACTGTTTGGTTGCTATCGGCTAATTCACCTTTCACATACCCCATATAGCGTTGGATCTGACCAATTACATTATCACTTACTCGTCCTTTTTTTAATTCAACAACTAAAAGTGTTTTTTTATCCTTACTTATTGCGAGAATATCAATTGGACCGGTATCACTCGGATATTGTTGACCTATTACAATCCCGTCTTCTTCAAAAATATCGTAGTTTTTACCCAATTCTGTTTGTTTCCAGTTCTGAACCAAAAAGTCCTCAAGATGCTTTTCCAATGCGAAAACAGAAGGATCTTCAACTGTTGAATCTGTTGAAACAAGTGTAGGTGGTTTTTGACCGCCAATTAACTTTTCAATTTCTTCAGCATAATTGGTAAGGTCACAAATAGTCAATAAAGAACCCGATGAGTTTTTTAACTCTTGCGTCATTGAAGTTCGTTCAATTACTTCCGAGTACCAATTTACATTTCTTCTATGAAAGAGGATTTCATTGGGTTTGTAATAATAATCTGAATCGACTTCTCCAACATGATAATTACCAAGCCCATCCGGACATAAAACTATATCGCCTTTTTTTATTCCCTTACAAATAGTCCAAAGCATACCACAGGACAAACCGGCAGAAACAAGGCTCTTTCCTGGATTTGATTCTAACCACAATGGACGAAACTTTTTATTGAATTCTTCTTTACTATCAGAAAGGTTTGATGAGAGGTCTTGATGTATGTCATAATCAGCCCCGATAAAGTTCCCGTCAAAACATTGTTGAAAATAGATGCTTTTAGAGCCAAGCATTACGCGATAATATCCTTTCATTTTTTGTTTATTAATTTAATTGTTTAAGCCGCATATCCCATTCCTGAAACAAAGGTATCTACGAAATCTAGTATCCGTTCAATAATGCGTTTTGCCACATTTTTTTTGTCTTTCAGTCCAGGACGATACTCCAACGCATTTAAAACATCATTGGTTAATGGGGGTTTTTCTGTGAAAAGGTAATCTCCAATTATTTTTTCCAATTTTTTCGGATTCAATTTTTCTTCCTCACTCAATTGAATGATTGCTTTTTGTTTTTGTTCCTCCCAATAGGATTCAAATTCCTCTGAAATGGTTTCAGGATCCTGAATTTGGGGTAAATTTTGACGAATGAAAAGTTCAATCAATTTTCGTTTACTTCTTAACCGTGATTCACCCGATAAAATATCTACCAATGACTTAATTTGTTTTTCTTTTTCAACTTCATCACCTTTGATTTGGTTAATTCTCGCTAGTAATTGAAGAATGTATGAAACATTGATTTCATCCTTGTGAATTAATTCTAATTCAAAATCAATATCGTGTAATATGCTTGTAGGAGTTACTGATTTATTCTTTTTTACCTTGTCGTAAATATCCAAATACTTACTCTTGTAATCTTCAAAATGTTGTTCTTCCCAATCTAAATCGGTAAAATTAAAATCAGTAAAACTTGAAAGTATATTCTTTACCCGCATCAATTCCCTGAAATTGCTAACAAATTCAAACTCTTCTTTTTCACTTGGTAAGCGAGTCACATCATCAACTGAGGGTGCAATTCGTTGAACTTCATTTACTATAGCATTGAATTTCAAAACATAATACCCGTAAGGTTGAAGAATGATTTCTTCAATGGCGTCTTTGTTTGAAAACAAAGTAATTGCCTCGTCAGTTCTATTCTTTAAGTTTCTAAAACAAACGATATTTCCTTGTGATTTTCGTTCATCCAAAATTCGATTTGTTCTGGAAAATGCTTGTATGAGTCCATGATATTTCAAGTTCTTATCGACATACAAGGTATTCAATGGTTTACTATCAAAACCAGTTAAAAACATATTAACAACCAAAAGAATATCAATCTCACGGTTTTTAACGCGTTTAGCAATATCATTGTAATATTGGTAAAACAACTTACTGTCTTTGGTAGAATAATTTGACCCAAATGTTTTATTATAATCCGCGATGAATTCTTCTAGTTTATCTCTTGAATGAACATTCGTGGTTGTTTCTTCTCCAATTATGTCAGTATCTTCTAAATAGTAAGTTCCAACATCCTTGTCGTCTTCATTCGCTTGGTAAGAATAAATGGTTCCTATTACTAATTTCTTTTCCGAGTTTTTCTGTTTCTCTTTAAACAGCTCATAGTATTTCACAAGGGTGTCGATACTTGAAACACAAAACATAGAGGTAAAATGTCTACCTTGGGTTTTAGAGTGGTGATTTGTTAAAATGTAATCTACTATTTTTTCCAACCTCTCTGGAGCATTCATTACTTCATCACGATCAATGTCTTCTACATTGAAATCTAAAATCTGATCTTTTTGTCTAACGGTGGATATATACTCTACCGAAAATTTCAATACGTTTTCGTCGCGAATAGCATCGGTAATCACATATTTATGAAGGCATTCCTCAAATAGGTCTTTGGTTGTTCGTTTACCCTTTTCATTACTGGCTGCATTCTCTGCAAAAATGGGAGTTCCGGTAAATCCGAACATTTGAGCATTGGTAAAATATCCTTTGATTCTGGAATGTGTTTCTCCAAACTGACTTCGGTGACATTCATCAAATATGAAAACGATTTTTTGATTTTGAATTTTAGACATCAGTTGTGAAAAATGGACCTTACTAATGGCTGTATTGAGTTTTTGAATCGTTGTGACTATCAATTTGGTTTCATCTGTCATTTGTTTCACCAAACTATTTGTGTCATTGGTTGCATCCACACTTCCTTTG
>JBIIVA010000077.1:0-10759 GCA_044339705.1 Crocinitomicaceae bacterium | reverse complement strand
TGCTCTGTGCAACTGGATTACATACGGTATTAAACCCTGAAACAGTCTAAGCTTGAGAAGTTCCGTATTGACTACTGATTCCGTCTGGAGTTAAATTAGCCGCACCGTAATATTTTAACAACATAGCAATTGAGGTATTTTGACATGAACCTCCTGGGTTGATGGAATTACTGTATTGATAAAAGTAGGGGACTCCTGATACGTTGTATTGTGCAGCTGCGCAAAAAGTTAGACTCACAAAACAGAAAAAAATAAATTTCTTTAGCATCGTTTTTTGTTTAGCGATACAAATGTAATCTGCTTTAAGTATGCGTGCATAACAAATGATTATACATCATTCATACAAATGTCTATCTATTAGGTTTTTAATGGAAATAAATTCATTTGCAATATGAATCAATTTGACACCGAAAAAATAAATGGTAAGAGTTCTTTTTCTTCCGTAATTTTGCTTTATGAATAACGAACGACCGCTATCGGATTGGCTTCCCATGTCCTTGAAAGAAGCACAGAAACGTGGATGGGAAGAATTTGATGTTATTCTAATTTCAGGAGACGCTTATGTGGACCATCCCGCTTTCGGTACCGCAGTTATAGGAAGAATTATTGAGGACGAAGGACTGCGTATTGGAATTGTAGCCCAACCGAATTGGAAAGACGATTGGCGTGACTTTAAAAAATTAGGTAAACCACGTCTGTTTTTTGGTGTTACCGCAGGATGTATGGATTCCATGGTCAATCATTATACGGCAAACAAACGCTTAAGATCAACCGATGCATATACCCCTGGCGGACAAGCAGGATTTCGGCCCGATTATGCCACAATTGTTTATTCCAATATCTTAAAAGAACTTTTTCCAGATGTCCCGATTTTATTGGGTGGAATAGAGGCGTCACTACGTCGAGTGACACACTACGACTACTGGAAAGATGAACTAATGCCATCCATTCTAGTAGACTCCAAAGCTGATTTGTTGGTTTATGGAATGGGTGAGCAACCCTTGCGTGAACTTTTGCGACTTATGAAAAAAGGTGTTCCATTTAGTCAAGTAAAAACATTGAAACAAGTTGCCTTTTTGCAAGATAACTTTTTGGAATTACCCAAAAATAAAAAGTGGGAAACGGTTAAATTGGCGAGCCATGAAGATTGTTTAGAGGATAAAATTAAATACGCTGCAAACTTCAAAATTGTTGAAGTAGAATCCAACAAATGGGAAGCGAATCGAATCACTCAGCAAGTTGGCAATCAAACCTTGGTAATTAATCCACCATACAAAACCATGGAAGAGCAGGAAATAGACAAGTCCTTTGATTTGCCATACACACGTCTTCCGCATCCAAAATATAAAAAACGAGGCGCAATACCGGCCTACGATATGATTAAGTTTTCCATCAACATGCATCGCGGATGTTTTGGTGGTTGTAGTTTTTGTACGATTTCAGCCCATCAAGGGAAGTTCATCGCTTCTCGAAGTGAGAAATCAATTTTAGCTGAAGTGGAAGAAGTGACAAAACATCCTGAATTTCGAGGTTATATTTCCGATTTGGGAGGCCCCTCAGCCAATATGTATAAAATGAAAGGCAAGGATGAAGCAATCTGCGCACGTTGTACATCTCCAAGCTGCATTCATCCCGTGATATGTAACAATTTGGATACGTCTCACAAACCACTTACCGAACTTTATCGAAAAGTGGATGCAAATCCAAAAATTAAAAAAGCATTTGTTGGATCTGGGATTCGATATGATCTACTTGTTGACGATTTCAATAAAAACAACGAAGATGGAAACCACGATGAATACATTGAACAGGTGGTTACTAGACACGTCAGTGGCCGCCTCAAGGTTGCGCCCGAACATACATCTGATGCTACGTTGCGTGTTATGCGGAAACCATCTTTCCAATACTTTCACAAGTTTAAGGAGAAGTACGATGAGATTTCAGAGAAGCATAATCTGAAACAACAGTTAATCCCTTACTTTATTTCTTCTCATCCGGGCTGCGAAGAGGAAGACATGGCTAATCTCGCGGCTGAGACCAAAGACATGGGGTTCCAATTGGAACAAGTTCAAGATTTTACGCCAACGCCAATGACCGTGGCGGAAGTTATCTATTATTCTGGAGTTCATCCGTATACCTTGAAACCTGTAAAAACAGTTAAGACCAAAGAAGAAAAGTTAAATCAGAATCGTTTTTTCTTTTGGTATAAACGAGAAAATCATGGATGGATCAAGCAAAGATTGGAAAAAGCAAAACGTCCCGATTTAATCGAGAAATTATTGGGAGAAGAACAACAGAAATCCTCGAAAAATATACCGGTATGGCTCGAGAAGAGGAGGCGTAAAAACTAGACTCATAACTTGTAAAGGAACCCCAAAGAAAATTTAGGGTCTTTCGTTTTAAACTTTGGTTTTGTTTACTACATTTTCTCAAATCATTCCAATTAAATGACTAATAAAATTTCAATGTTATTAAAATTATTTTGTAATTTTCCTCGAAACTATTTCACTATTTCTTGAGCTATGAAACACAAATATTTACTTATTGGGCTGTTCTCTGCGCTATTACTCAGTTACAATTCGATTAATGCGCAAGTAAATGAAAAGAGAGCAAATGATATTGTTTATAAGTCAAAAGTTGATGTCGATGGACTGATTCGTTGTTTTACTATGGAGGCAGATTCAATTCGTAGAGCGTTAAATCCGAGTTTACCATCTCTTCAACAAGAAGAAAACTGGTTGCAAGAACAAATTCGCATATTTAAGGAAGAAGAAAACGCCAAGGTATCAAAAGGAAAACCAAAATCTACAGTTTTAACATTACCTATTGTTTTTCACATCATTACAAGTGGTTCTGGCGCAACGAATGTGGCTGCAACTTGGGTTCAAAGACAAATTAATCAGTTAAATATTGACTATCGTAACCTTGCGGGAAGCACTCACCCAGCTGCCGGAGATTGTGAAATTCAATTTTGTTTAGCTTTGAGGGATCCGAGTAATAATACTTTAACTGAACCAGGAATCAACAGAGTTACGACATATGGCGCCGGGCCATTTGGACAATCTAATTTTGATAATACCATTAAACCCGCAACGGTATGGGATCCGACACAATATGTAAATGTATGGGTAGGAAATCTCTCTGGGGGACTTTTAGGTTATGCTCAGTTTCCAAGTAGTTCAGGACTACAGGGTATAAACGCGAATGGTGGTTCGGCAAACACAGATGGTGTGGTTATTCTACATACCACCCTCGGATCCGTGGCTAATCCAAATCCTGCCGGAGGACAATATGGACGTGGGAGAACCTTGACGCACGAATTAGGTCACTGGCTTGGTTTAAGGCACATTTGGGGAGATGGGAATTGTTCTGCAACGGATTATTGTGCGGATACTCCTCCAGCAAACGGTTCAAATTCAGGATGCCCAAATATAAACTCGTGTACATCCGATAATGCTCCCGATATGGTTCAGAATTACATGGATTATACCGATGATGCTTGCATGAACATCCTTACAAACGATCAAATCACGCGAATTAGAACAGTAATGAATGTTTCACCAAGAAGGGTCTCACTTCCCAACTCGACGAAATGCAATGCTTTAGCAGCTAATGATGCAACAATCAGTGCAATTACTACTCCAACAGGTACAATTTGTGGATTGTCATTTACACCTCAAGTAACACTCAAAAATTTAGGAAATGCCAATTTGACAAGTTGTACAATTAATTACAATATTGATGGTGGAGCAAATCAAATCTACAGCTGGACAGGTTCATTAACGCCAAATTCAACGACGAACATAACTTTGAATGCTATAACCTCTACTTCTGGGAATCACGTCTTTAATGTTTCCACTTCATTGCCGAATGGTGTAGCAGATGGAAATCCTGGAAATGATGCCTCGAGCAGTAATTTTACACTTGCAGTGGTTACCGGCGCAACGCTTCCTTTTACTGAAGGATTCACGACAACTACTTTTCCTCCTACGAATTGGGCCATTGGAAACGGAGGAAACACCATAACTTGGGCAAGAGCAACAGTGGGTACAGCCCCGACTGCAGGAAATTCAGCAGTTATGGATAATTTTTCACCCGCCTCCAATATTTCAGGTGATATAGATGATTTAAAAACTCCTGCTTTAAATTTGAATAGTTACACTGCCGCAACCTTGACTTTTGATGTTGCCTATGCTCCATACAACAATCAGTTTTCAGATACCTTACGAGTTCTTGTATCGAGTGATTGTGGTCAAACTTGGACTACCGCTTATTTAAAAGGAGGAACGACACTTGCAACTCAAGCAGCTCAAACCACTGCATTTAATTCACCTTCAACTTGGCGAAATGAAACAGTTGACTTATCCCAATTCGTTGGTAATGATGCAGTTTACCTTGCATTTAGAAATAGATCAGGATATGGAAACAAATTATACATTGACAATGTAAATATAACCGGTGTAATAGTAACAACTCCACCAACAGCAAGCTTTAGCTCAACACCAACGAATATTGCTTGTACAGGCCAAACGGTTCAATATACAAGCACTTCAACCGGTTATCCAACCTCTTATGCTTGGTCATTCCCAGGTGGAACACCATCATCAAGTACTGCTCAGAATCCAACTGTGACTTATGCCTCAACCGGAACATATGATGTTTCATTAACCGCAACTAATTCCCTAGGTAGCAATACATCAAATCAAACTTCTTACATTACTGTTAATCAGACTCCTTCGTTAGGGACAACAACCCCTGCAAATCGTTGTGGTGCAGGAACAGTTACCCTTGGAGCAAATGCCACAACGGGAACGGTAAATTGGTATTCATCCCAAACTGGAGGGAATGTACTAGGGACTGGAACAAGTTGGACTACACCATCTATTTCTTCTACAACCACCTTTTATGCAAGCGTATCAGAAAATGGCTGTTCTTCTTCAAGAACAGCTGTAGTGGCAACCATAAAACCAAATCCAACCGTATCAAATCCTGGAAATAAAAATGTTTGTATTGGCACAGCAACAAATCCAATCAACTTTAGTGGAAGTAGTGCATCTTCGACCTACAGTTGGACAAATAACAACACATCCGTTGGCTTAGCTGCTTCCGGAAATGGTAATATTGCTCCATTCACTCCCACAAATACGGGAACAGCTATAATTACAGTTACTCCAACATTGAATGGATGCTCAGGAAATCCTGTTTCATTCTCAATGGTTGTTAATGAATGTAGCGCGGGGATTGATGATACAGATACTGATTTCTTGTTGATTTACCCGAACCCAACAAGTGGGTTACTAACTTTAAATGGTGAGTCATTGAGTAAGTATAACAAAGTTGAATTGATTGACGCGGCAGGCAGAATAGTAGGCGACTGGTCTATCAGTGGAAATCCTTTAAATCTTGATTTATCAGCTTATGCTGCGGGCAATTATAGCTTGAAAATAACAGGTGTTAACTCCCAAACACTGAAGAAAATTCAAATTAAAAAATAGCTTTAGAATGAATTTTTATTTGAGGCGATGTTGAAAAAATGTCGCCTTTTTTCTTTTTGAAAAATGACATTTTTCAATTGTTTAAAAATCTTGAAAAATTGAAAATCTGAAGATTACTTTTTAGTGTAACTTCGTTTCATTGAATTTTATTCATTCCAATGAAACAATACCACGATTTACTCGAGCATATCTTACAAAACGGCGTTAAAAAAGAAGATCGAACCGGAACCGGAACAATTTCCGTTTTTGGCTATCAAATGCGTTTTGACCTAAACGAGGGTTTTCCTTGTATCACGACTAAAAAACTGCATTTGCGTTCGATCATTCATGAGTTATTGTGGTTTTTGAAAGGAGATACGAACATTCAGTATCTCAAAGAAAATAACGTTTCCATTTGGGATGAATGGGCGGATGAAAACGGTAATTTAGGCCCCGTTTACGGCTCCCAGTGGAGAAGTTGGCCAACAGCTGATGGACGTCACATCGATCAAATCAAGCAAGTAATAGACCAACTGAAAAACAATCCAGATTCAAGACGCATTATTGTTTCCGCTTGGAATGTGGGTGAAATCGAAAAAATGGCCTTACCTCCGTGCCACGCATTTTTTCAGTTTTATGTTGCTGAAGGAAAATTAAGTTGTCAATTGTATCAGCGCAGTGCCGATACGTTTCTTGGAGTTCCTTTCAATATCGCTTCTTATGCACTTTTGACACTAATGTTAGCTCAGGTTTGCGATTTAAAACCAGGAGATTTTGTTCACACTCTTGGTGATGCTCACTTATATTCAAATCACTTGGAACAAGCAAAATTGCAATTGTCAAGAGATTTTAGGCCCTTACCCGAAATGAAAATCAATCCGAATGTCAAAGATTTATTTGAATTCAAATTTGAGGATTTTGAATTGATCAATTACGATCCACATCCACACATTAAAGCTGAGGTAGCCGTCTAACATGCAAGTTTCACTCATTGTCGCAATGGATTCAAATCGTGGAATAGGTAAAAACAACGATTTGATGTGGCATTTGCCTGCTGATATGAATTTCTTCAAAGAAACGACGAAGAATCAAATTGTTGTGATGGGTAGAAAAAATTATGATTCCATTCCTGAAAAATACCGCCCACTGCCCAATCGCTTGAATGTGATTTTAACACGGAATAAAGATTTCAAGGCTGAAAATTGTTTGGTTTTTAACTCTTTAAACGAATGTTTGGATTATTTTAGAAACGATGAGGATCGAAAAGTCTTTATCATCGGAGGAGGCGAGATTTACAAAATGGCCTTGGATTCAGGATGTTTAAATGAAATGTACATCACTTATGTCGATGGCATTTTTGATGCGGATACGTTTTTTCCAGAGTTTGATCATGACGAATGGAATAGCGAAGTTGTTGGCAGTCAATCTGTGGATGAAAAGCACAAAAACTCATTTGAAATCCTTCACTATTTTAAAAAATAGTTTTGTTATTTCAACGGAATTCCTCTTGAACTTACAGGTCCGTAAATTTTGCTTTTTTCCAAACTAAAACTAAAGGTACTACCGATATCTACCGTGCTTCGAACATTGATGGCCTGTCCATGGGAATCGAGAATATTCTTGACAATTGCCAGGCCAAGACCAGAGCCTCCTTCATTCCTATTTCTACTTTTTTCGACTCGATAGAATCGTTCAAACAGACGTGGAAAATGTTTGGGGTCAATTCCAATTCCATTGTCACCAACTTCAATGGTAACCAAATTCTCGTAGACTAAAATGTTGATTTCTGTTTTACCATTTTCCTTACCATATGCGATAGAATTATTGATTAAGTTTGTAAACACTTGTCCGATTTTGGTGCGATCAGCTAGAACATGAATTGGACTATATTCCTTCTTCAATTCTAGTTTTATGTTCTTCTGTAATGCTTTTAATTCCAATGTTTCAAATGTTTCTCTTATCAATTCAATTAAATCAAAAGAGCGCATTTCTGGTACTAGATCCTCTACTTCTAGCTTCGCAATTTGATCTAAATCCTCAAGAATACCAACCATCCGATCGGTTGCCTTGTTGGCACGTTCCAAAAAAGAACGATTGATGTTTTCATCCTCTAAAGCTCCATCAAGCAATGTAGAGATATAGCCTTGGATTGAGAAAACTGGTGTTTTTAATTCGTGTGCTAAATTTCCCAAAAATTCTCGTCGAAACTGTTCCTGTTCTTTGAGTTTTGATATTTCAGTTGTACGATCTTCCTTCCAATTTTTAACATCCGATTCTGCTTTTTGAATAACCTCATCAATGGTAGATTTTTGATCTTTATAAAGATTATTACTCACTTGAATAGACCTATATATTAAAGAAAGTCGATTATTAATAAACTTTTTTAGCAGGTAATAAAAAATGAAATAGGCGACTAGGCCTGAAATTACTGGAATTATTATTAAGAGAGAATTGGAAAATGGAATAATAACGAAATCAATAATTAAAGCAAGTAAAAAACTCGTGCCGGAGAAAATTAAACTTCCGTATAAAATTAAAATGCTAGGTTTGTTTGTTTTCACTTTTCGTTGAAAGTATATCCGATTCCTTTTATGGTACGAATATAGTCATCTCCCAGCTTTTCTCGTAATTTTCTGATATGAACATCAATTGTCCGTTCACCAACGATGGTTTCGTTTCCCCAAACGATTGCTAAAATCTGTTCTCTATTATATACTTTACCTGGCCTACTTGCCAGCAATTCCAATAATTCAAACTCTTTTTTTGGAAGAAGAAGTTCCTTGCCTTCAATTTCTACAGTGAATTTTTCTCGGTCTATTTTAAGAGTGCGTTCGCCTTGATTTACCTCAATTCCTCCAGATTTTTCCAATCTTCGTAGTAAAGCTTCTATTTTGCTTATGAGTAATCTTGGTCGAATCGGTTTCGTAATGTAGTCGTCACCTCCAGCCTCAAATCCTGCTATCTGAGCATAATCCTCTGCACGAGCCGTAAGAAAAGCAATCAATGGCTGAACCAAATTTAAATCTTTTCGAATCACTTGACACGTTTCGATGCCGTCCATTTTTGGCATCATCACATCGAGGATAATTAAAGATGGATTCAATTGTTGGGTGAGTCGAATGGCCTCTTCACCATTGGATGCGGTAAATACTTTATATCCTTCTTTTCGAATGTTATATGACAAAAACTCAAGGATATCTGGTTCATCATCAACGAGCAGTATAGTATGTCCTTTTAAGTTTTGCATTTGATTTAGAGTAAAAAGGGCTGAAACTAAGTTCAGCCCTTTGATTATCGTTTTTTATTTTCTAACAATTATTCTTTTTGCAATTGTGTTGTTTCCAGAATGAAGGAGAACTGAATACATTCCATCAGAAACTTGTGATAAATTCAATCCGATTTTATTGAACCCAATCTGTTGGATTTCATTTTCTGAATATACAACTCGACCTAATTGATCAACTAATTCAACTTGCATTGCATTTCCATTTTGATTGTCAAAACTTACAAATACCTCATCACTAGTTGGGTTTGGATAAACAACCACATTTGCAATTCCCATTAATTCTTCAACGCTTAACGCAATTGAAACATTAAATATAGATGTGTCTGAACAGTTTCCATTAATTGCGGTCAATATTACTTCATAATCACCATTTACAGCATAAGCATGAACTGGCGCTGAAGCAGAAGAGTTTGTGAAATCTCCGAAATCCCATGAGTATGAAGACGCTCCAGTTGAAGTATTAGCGAACGTTACAACGTTTCCGTTTACTGTAAATGAACCTGCAGCAGTTGGAGTAGTTGTAAAGTTAACATTTACCGAATTGGATGTTCCTACACCTGCACAAGCATCCGCATTTGTCGTAACAACTGAATAATCTCCTGTCGCAGTAACTTGAATGGATTGAGTAGTTGCACCATTCGACCAAGTGTAAGAATCTGCAGTTGAAGAAGTTAAAGTAACAACTTCACCTGAACAAGCTTGAGTAGCGGAAGCAGTCACCGTTGGTGCCGGAGCGTTACTAACGTTAACAGTTGTGGCTGTTGAAGAAGCTGAACATCCATTATTGTCAGTTACAGTTACACTATAAGATCCTGAAGCATTTACAGTAATCGCTTGTGTTGTAGCGTTAGTTGACCATGCATTTCCAGTTGCAGCAGATGATGTTAATTCAACGCTTCCACCTGTACAGAAAGAAGTCGCTCCACTTGCAGTGATTGTAGGTGTAGCTGGAAGAGTGTTAACAGTTATAGTAATTGCAACTCGTTGACTCTCATCTCCGTTGGCATTCTTTTGACTAACGTAATACGTGTAAACTCCTGGAGCCGAAGTACTTGGTGATGGAGTTCCAGAAAGAGCAGTACCACCTGTAGCAACATTATACCAGCTTAATGAATTACCTGCTGAAGCAGTTGCAGATAATGGTGTTGTTGTCGCTCCTTGACAATACGTGTAAGAGTTAATTGCAACCGTTGGAGTAGACACACTAAAAAATACTGGATTTGAGAATGTTGCACCTGATGCAGCTACAGAACCTGCTGAAAGTCTACAATCTGGAGCAGTTCCAAGTGGCGTGAAAATATTCACCCAATTTACGTCGGCTAATGTTTTAGTTGAATCATTACCGTCAACTCCCCACCAAGATTGATACCATGCCGTAGTAGCTCCACCTGAATTTAATACCGTATTTGTATTGTTTGAAGTCCAAGAAGGTGTAGCAAAGTTTGTTAATATATTATTCACAAAAACCATGGTATCACCGTTTAAATTAGCAACTACTGGTGCGCCTTCTATGGAAAGACCTTTTTCCCACCCAGTAACTAATGAATTCAAAACAGATACAGCTGAATTTCTTCTCAATCTAAATGCTTTTTCAAACTTCTCACCTGTTGGCAATACAATTGACCCATTGCCTTTTGGGCCCACCAAAGTCACGTTAGAAAATATAGGTCTTGTTTTAGGTGTTGCTGTTGTACCATTGGCATCGTTATCACATTCAAAAGCATTAGAATCACCAGGTGCATCCGATACATCTTTATCACGAATTGAAAGCGCAAATTGAACTTTTCCTCTGTAACCAAAATCAGTATCAAAATCGTCATCTAACCCTCTATATGCGATCAGGTGCTTACAATTTACTGTTCCACCAAACCACTCAAATGAATCATCTCCAGAATGAGAAACCTGAACATAATCCACTGTAGTACCTGAACCTACTGAACCGAAAGTAATTCCATTGATTTCTTTGTTTGGCTCAAGTGCAATACCTGCGAATTCAATA
>JBIIVA010000076.1:0-10798 GCA_044339705.1 Crocinitomicaceae bacterium | reverse complement strand
TTAAAGATTGCCAAACGAAATGGTGAAACCGACGAAATTCCGGAGAATCACCTATTGTTTTGTCAGCACCCTCATGTTTTTACGCTTGGTAAAAGTGGTAATCCGGAGAATTTATTGTTAAATGAAGCTGAATTATCTCAGCAGGATGCATCATTTTACAAAATCAATCGAGGTGGTGATATAACCTATCATGGTCCAGGTCAATTAGTAGTTTATCCAATATTTGACTTAGAACAATTCTTTACCGACATCCACAAATACATGCGGTTTTTGGAAGAGGCTGTTATTCTTACCTTGAAAGATTTTGGAATTCAATCCGGACGAGTTGATGGACTTACGGGCGTGTGGATTGATGGTGATTCGAAGAATGCTCGAAAGATTTGCGCAATGGGGGTAAAAAGTTCTCGATGGGTTACCATGCACGGCATCGGATTCAATGTAAATACAGATTTAAACTTTTTTTCACATATTATTCCTTGCGGAATTGAAGATAAAGCAGTAACTTCAATGCAGCGGGAGTTAGGAAGAGAAATTGAGATGAATGCAGTCTCTTTGGTTTTACAGTTTCATCTCGCCAAACTATTTGATTTCACCATAAAATCACCAGGCAATGAATAGGTTGAAAAAAATTGTTCGCTATTTTCTCTATACGCTTTTTACGATAGTTATCGCGTTGAATTTATTCATACTTCTTTCTGGACGCATTTATTTGTATTCCGGAATAATGAAAACGTATGCGATAGGCAAATCTGGACCTGGAATTTATGATTTAGATGTTTTTCCTCATACTACAATTGATAAAGCAAGCGAACCATATTTGTGGAAAAATCATAGTCGATTAAATCAATTTCAATTTGATAAATTTGAACGAAAATATCACCAGCGTTTTGGTTCAAGAGCATTTTTAGTGTTTAAAAATGATACGTTGCTATTTGAAAAGTATTTCGGAAATCATAAAAAAGAAACTGTTTCAAATTCCTTTTCAGCTGCTAAAACGGTAATAGGTTTGCTCATCGGAATTGCCATTGAAGAAGGAAAAATCAAGAGTGTCGACGAACCAGTAGGACATTTTTTACCCGAGTTTAATGAAAATGGAAGAAATGACATTACCATTCGTCACTTACTCTTAATGGCTGCCGGATTTGATTGGAAGGAAAGTGGAAGTAATCCGATTTCAGAAGCTGCAGAAGCATATTATGGCGATGATTTGTATGGATTGGTTACGCGTCAACAAATCGTAGAAAAACCTGGGACAAAATTCAACTATCAGAGTGGAGACACTCAAATTCTTGGGTTTATTCTCCAAAAAGCGACTGGAAAAAGTATTTCGGAATACACGGAAGAAAAACTTTGGAAACCAATGGGAGCAGGGCATCAAGCATTTTGGAGTTTGGATAAGGAAAATGGAATTGAAAAAGCTTTTTGTTGTATATATGCAACTCCACGCGATTTTTCGTTAATTGGGCTTTTACTTCTAAATAAAGGTAAAATTGGTAATAATCAAATCGTTCCGAAATGGTATATCAACGAAATGGTTAAAACACCGGCATTGGCGACGGAAGAAAATATTCGCAACTTGCGCTATGGTTGGCACATTTGGACCTACAAAAATAAGGGCAATCCTGTTTACTATTGTCGTGGCCTGAAAGGTCAATACATAATGGCGATTCCGAGCAAACAATTGCTGGTCGTTCGACTGGGAATGGAGCGGGAGGATAATTTCGAAATTCCTAAAAGCAAAGAAAATGATCGTAAGTTTAATCAGCAATATGATGAGCGCGTCGGTCACCCAATGGACTTATTTGTTTACTTAAAAATGGCTGAAAAAATTGAGAAGGAGATCTATCAAAATGAAAGAAGAACTAAAAGGACCAAAAGTTGAGAATGTAGCAGTTGCTATTGTTCAAACCAAACCGGAATCTGAAGATAAAGAATATTACGTCTACCTCTTGAATTTACGTGACGATATTATGGAGGGAATCATTGTTGCGAGCACGGGTTATGGAGAAAATTTGGAAAATGGAGAAAAAATCAAAACTTCTACCTTGCGACATGGGATTGAAGTAATGTTACCCAACGAAGCAGCACGAATTGAACCGATTATGCCAGAACTTTTTGGAATAGCCAACGAATATTGGGTAAGTTTTTGGGTAAATGATGTCTTATATGATAAAAAGTTTGTCTTTCCTGCCGGAATCATCACGGAATCTAATTTTAAACTAATTGAACAACTCGGAGTTCCCGGTGTTATCTTAAAATGAAGCAGTTAGTAAAAATAATTGTATTCCTTTTCCTAAATTTTGGGGCATTAGCCTTAGGAAGTTATCTAATGGGTGGTTCACCTGCGAACAACTCATGGTATATGGAGTTAAAGAGAGCTCCTTGGACACCACCTGGATATTTTTTCGGTTTTGCGTGGACAACCATCATGATTCTTTTCACGATTTTTCTCGTTAAAAACTTTGTTTGGAATAAAGGATTCCTAGCACTTTTGGTTGCTCACTACATTCTCAATATAGGTTGGAACCCTATTTTCTTTAGATGGCATTTACTAGTATTAGGTGGCATTGTAATCGCACTATTGTTCGTGACGGTATTTAGTTTTTCATTTTTGATTGAAAAGCCCAAAAGAGTTGGGTCAATTTTATTATTACTTCCATATTTATTGTGGCTTTGTATAGCTTTTAGTTTGAATTTGTATCCGTTGTTTTAGTTAGCGTCTACTGATCAATATTCTTCGCTTTTCAGATCTTTTTCTAGAAACGTTTCAAATTCAGATTCTTGAGTAACGTTGTTTCATTGCTCATCGAGATAATTTAATTATCAAGATCGTTCTAAAAAAATCAACTCCAAACTTGCGTTCCTTCTGAGCAGTTTTTACAAATATCGATTTCTTGTCGATTATTAAGAATCGCTTTACGAAATTGCCTGTATTTTTGAGATTTCCAAATGGAATTGAATGAATTAGTTGTGATATTTCCCAAAATATGCTTGGCATCCTTGTCGAAGCAACAGGGAACTACTTTTCCATCCCACGTAAACACACTTCCTGACCACATTCGCCAACAGTAATTTCCGGGATTTCCTTTGATTCGATAGGTTCCGTCTTTTTGCTTGAAGTAACGTGAATACTTCTCATTTTCTGGCATTAAAGAATTTCCATACTTGTAATCGTAAAGTTGGGCTGTTTTTATTCGAACTTCATCAATTCCCAATTCATTCGCTAATTCAAAAACTTTCGGAATGTCTTGTTCATTGGGTTTAACAGCCAAGAATTGAAAAATTAAATGAGGTGTTTTGGATCGCAATCTCTTTTTTACTAAAACCAGATGCTTACTCGCTTCAACTACCTTTTCTAAGTTTCCATTAACTCGGTATTGTTCATAGGTTTTTTGTGTCATACCATCAATGGAAATTATCAAACGATCCAGTCCGGATAGAACAATTTCTTGGGCTTTATTCTCATCAATAAAATGGGCGTTTGTGGAAGTTGAAGTGTAAATTTTAGTTTGTTTTGCTTGTTTAATGAGTTCTAAGAATTGTGGATGTAAAAAAGGTTCTCCTTGAAAATAATAGTTGATGTAGAAAACACTTCTTTTTACTTGATTAAGCATGTTTTGATGAAGATTCAAGTCAATTTTTCCGGTTGGTCTTGTAAATTGTTTCAGTCCACTCGGACATTCAGGACAACCTAAATTGCAAGCCGTTGTTGGTTCGATACTTAACGATGCCGGATAACCAGCAGAGATTGCTCGTTTCGAAATTCTTGCCAAATAATAGCTGCTTCTGAGTAGAAATAAATTCCAAACTCGGAATAAGTTAAGGTGTCTGAGAATGTTTAACGAATCTTGAAGTCGAGACATGTCACGAAATTAGCTTATTTCATTTAAAAAGCATGCTTTCCAAATCTTTGTTCATTTCTTTCTGTTCAAGTCAATTCGTTTTTCTCGGGAAACAAATATCTTTGCTTACATTCAAATGCTATGCAAGTTATTCTAGATCATCGGCAAATCGACCAGAAAATTACCCGTCTTGGACACCAAATTCTTGAAAATTGTTTTGAAGAACAGACTGTTTTCATCGGAGGAATTGTTGGAAACGGTTCCATTTTAGCAATTAAACTAGCTGAAATCATCCGTGCGAATTCTAACATTGAAGTCGTGTTTTTTGAAATCGAAGTTAACAAGGAAGAGCCGTGGAGTCAACCGATTAAATTGAGCATCGACCAGAAGACCTTGAAAAAAGGCTTTATCATTTTGGTTGATGATGTTGTGAACTCCGGAAAAACGATGCAATATGCCTTGATTAAATTCTTAGAACAAGCAACAAAAGCAATAAAAACGGTCGCCCTGGTTGACCGCCAGCATCGTCGTTATCCAATCAAAACAGATTTTATTGGTTTGCGTTTGTCAACGACTTTGAAGGATCGAATTGAAATTGACATGAAATCTCAAGAGATGAAAGCGTATTTGGTTTAACTCACAATTAATTTTTCAAATCTATGAAACGAATTACCGAATCCAGCTCGAATTACAACGATCTTGAAAAAATGTCAACCAATGATTTGTTGCGAAATATCAATCGCGAGGATCAATCCGTTCCCTTAGCTATTGAAATGGAGATTCCGGCGATTGAAGCATTTGTGGAGGCTTGTTATCAGCGAATGAAAAATGGTGGAAGGCTCTTTTACATGGGGGCGGGAACGAGCGGTCGACTTGGAATTGTTGATGCAAGTGAATGTCCGCCCACTTTTGGAATTGAGCATGGAATTGTAGTTGGAATTATCGCTGGCGGAGATACGGCTATTCGTCGTGCTGTTGAATTTGCGGAAGACGATCGCGAACAAGGTTGGAAAGATTTATTAGAATATAACATCAATTCAAACGATACTGTTGTCGGTATAGCAGCTTCAGGAACAACTCCATACGTTTTAGGTGCATTAGAAAAAGCCAAGTCGGAAGGTATTTTGACTGGAGGAATTTCCTGTAATCCCGACTCGCCACTTGCCAATCTTGCTGATTTTCCGATGACGCCGGTTGTTGGACCTGAATTTGTAACAGGAAGCACGCGCATGAAATCGGGAACGGCACAAAAGCTTGTTTTGAATATGATTTCAACTTCCTTGATGATTAAATTAGGTCGTGTGAAAGGTAATAAAATGGTTGATATGCAGTTGAGCAACAATAAGTTAGTTGATCGAGGAACGCGCATGATTGCTGATGAACTTCAAATTGATTATGATTTAGCAGCCGATTTACTTCAGAAAAATGGTTCCGTGCGAAAGGCGGTAGATTACTATAAAAGTTTATATAAATGACACAATTTGATCCAAATGGCGTTGGAATCGCTAATGGAAATATTTTTGGATTCCCCTACACAGAGCAAGATGCGGATATTGTTATTATTCCGATTCCTTGGGATGCTACTGCGTCTTATGGCAAGGGAACGAGCAATGGACCGCAAGCGATCTTAGATGCTTCAACTCAGTTGGATTTTTATCACCCAGAATTGGATAAAGCATACGACACCAAAGTTTACATGGCTCCGATATCTAACGAATGGAAGGAAATCAACGATATCTGTTGTGAAAAAGGCATGCGTTATATTCATTTTTTAGAAGAAAACGGAGAAGAATTGGCTTTGGAAAAATTCCAATCGGATCTGAATGAAATCAATGAAGCGCACGAAGCCCTCAGAGCAAACTTGAAGGAACGCAGTCTTCAATTGCTGAAACAAGGAAAAATGGTTGCTGTTTTAGGTGGCGAACACTCAACTCCGTTGGGATTGATTGAAGCCTTGAATGAAATCTATTCCGATTTTGGAATTCTACAAATTGACGCACATGCGGACTTGCGAGATGCCTACGAAGGATTTCATCAATCACATGCTAGCATTATGTTTAATGTACTTCAACGTTGTTCAAACATGTCGAAATTAGTTCAGGTCGGAATTCGCGATGTTTCGGAACGAGAAGTTCAGCTTTCAGAAAAACACGATCGTGTGAAAACTTTTTACGATTGGAATTTAAAAAATGAATCCTATGTTGGACAAACGTGGGCTCAACAAGTTGATGAAATCATTGAATCACTTCCAAAAAATGTTTACATTTCATTTGACATAGATGGCTTGAAACCTGAATTGTGTCCTCATACAGGAACCCCTGTTGCAGGTGGATTTGAATTGCAGGAAATCAGTTATTTATTCTTTAAATTAGTTGAATCAGGTCGTAAAATAATCGGTTTTGATTTGAACGAAGTTGCTCCTGGTGCTGAAGGTGATTGGGATGCGAATGTTGGCGCTCGTTCTCTATGGCAGTTGGTTTGCGCTGCAGGGAAAAGCCTTAGAACTTTATAATTGCGAGTTGCTAACAGAGTTGGATCTAAAATATAATTCGAAACTAAAACATTAGCAGTTAATAATTGTTTAATCGCAATAATTAGCTGACCCGTTCGCAATTCTAAGTTAGCACGTTCGCAATTAACAATAAAAATCCTTGCTCTTTCAATTTCCCTTTTTATCTTTGTCTTGTTTAAAACCATTCTAAATAAGATGAACGTAATTCTCGCAGATAGCAACGACTTGATTCGAATCGGATTGAGAACGATTTTGTCTGCACAACGTGACATTACGATCAGCGGGGAAGCAACGAACAACGACGAACTTATCGAACAACTCAATTCCTTTGGCGCGTCTGTCGTTATCATCGATTACACCTCTCCCGGATTTGACATCAATATTGTTCCAAAAGTTCAGCAGAAATTCAAACGCATTCGTTTCTTGGCGATTACACCGGAACAAAGTGCTCAAACATTGGTGGACGCTTTACGCTCGGGAATTACGAGTTACGTCAAAAAAGATTGTGATCTATCTGAAATTGTAAATGCTGTTTCAGAGACCGCTATTGGAAACAAATTCTTTTGTGGACAAATTTTAGAAGCCATTCAAAAAGCAAATATCGATATTAACGATTTGGATTTCGATTCCTTTACATGTGAGGCGGTTGTGCTTTCCGAGCGTGAAAATGAGATCATCGTTCTAATCGCCGAAGGAAATACCAACGAGCAAATCGCCGAACAGCTTTTTTTAAGTAAGCATACCGTAAATACCCATCGCAAGAACATTATGGCAAAACTAGGTGTAAAAAACACAGCAGGTATTGTGATGTATGCCGTCAAAACTAATTTAGTTTCTCCAAATAAGTTTTTGTTTGCTCCTAGTTTGTAGTTTATTCAATGATTGATTTTATTTTTCAATTAATTTAGTGCACATTTTCAAAAATCCTTTATGAAAAAGATAGTTTTATTAATAACGTTAATTTCCTTTGCTCTTTGCGGTCAAAAAAATTCCAAACCAACCGATAAAACTGAAAAACCCAAGCCATTATTTGACGCCGGAACTGTTTCTTCGCTTTCTTTTCGAATGGTTGGACCCGCGCTTACATCGGGCAGGGTTGTAGACATTGCAGTGCATCCAACCAATAAAGATAAATGGTATGTTGCAGCTGCTTGCGGAGGTGTCTGGACAACCGATAATCATGGAATTACGTTTTCTCCCATTTTTGACAACTACGGTTCCTACTCAATAGCTTGTGTTAAATTAGCTCCTTCGAATCCAAATACGGTTTGGGTCGGCACAGGTGAAAATAACAACCAACGCTCTGTTGCATACGGAGATGGGGTTTATAAATCGCTTGACGGAGGAAAATCTTTTGTAAATATGGGTTTAAAGAGTTCTGAGCACATCGGAAACATCATTATTCACCCAACGAATGAAAATGTTGTTTGGGTTGCAGCATATGGACCTTTGTGGAAGAGTGGGGGAGAACGTGGAGTTTACAAATCAATGGATGGTGGAAAAACGTGGGAAAGAACCTTATTTGTTTCCGATGAAACAGGTATTTCTGAAATCGCTATCGATCCATCGAATCCGGACATTTTGTATGCCGCTTCACATCAACGAAGAAGAAACGAAGCTACATACATTGGTGGTGGACCTGAATCTACCGTTTATAAATCCATAGATGGCGGTAAAACATGGCGAGAAATAGCATCGGGTCTTCCGAAAACGGATATGGGGCGGGTTGGTCTTGCTGTATCGCCTGCTGATGCCAATTATGTTTATGCAATTGTGGAAGGCCGCTATGGAAAAGGTGGAGTTTATCGTTCCACGAACAAAGGAGAAAATTGGTCCAAGCAAGGAGATTTTAGTACGAGTGGAAATTACTACCAAGAAATAATTTGTGATCCGTATAACAAAAACAAGGTTTTTGCGATGGACACATACATGCATCACACGGAAGATGGTGGAAAGACTTTCAAGCCAACTGGCGAAACGAACAAGCATGTTGACAATCACTGCATTTGGATTGATCCTTCAAATACAGACCATTGGTTAGTTGGTTGTGATGGTGGAGTTTATGAGACCTATTCACACGCCAAAGAATGGTATTATTACGCCAATTTGCCGATTATTCAATTTTACAAAGCAGTTACGGATAATGCGTATCCGTTTTATAACATTTATGGCGGGACACAAGATAACAATTCAATGGGAGGGCCATCGGCAACTATCAATGTTTCCGGAGTTTTAAATTCAGATTGGTTCATTACGAATGGAGGTGATGGTTTTGAATCCGCAACTGATTGGTCGAATCCGAATATTACCTATGCACAAGCTCAATACGGTTGGTTGGTTCGCTATGACCGTTCCTCTGGAGAAAAAGTTCCAATTCAGCCAATGCCGGGAAAAAATGAAGCAGCGTATCGTTGGAATTGGGATGCACCACTGGTTGTTTCTTCGCATGATGCATCAACCTTGTATTTCGCAGCGAATAAGTTGTTTAAGTCAACGAATAAGGGAGATGACTGGCAAGTGATTTCTCCTGATTTGACACAGCAAATTGATCGAAATAAAGAAAAAGTAATGGGTCAAGTTTGGACAATTGATGCCGTAATGAAAAATGCTTCAACAACGATTTACGGTAACGTCGTTGCTTTGGATGAATCGCCGAAAAAGAAAGGCTTATTGTATGTTGGAACGGATGATGGATTAATTCAAATTTCAGAAAACGATGGTTCTACGTGGACGAAATATGCAACGTTTCCTGGAGTTCCAAAAAATACACGTGTTAACATGCTGACTACATCCAATTTTGATGAAAATGTCGTTTTTGCAGCATTCAATTCTCAGCGTCAGGGAGATTTTAAGCCGTATTTATTGAAATCCAACGACAAAGGAAAGACGTGGGTTTCGATTGCATCCAATTTACCGGAAAGAGGAAACGTTTATTGTATCAAGCAGGATTTCGTTGATCCGAATTTATTATTCGTCGGGACTGAATTTGGAGCTTATTTTTCAAATGACGGGGGTCTAAACTGGACAAAATTAGCCGGACTTCCAACGATTGCAGTGTACGATTTGGATATCCAAAAACGAGAAAACGATTTGGTCGCCGCGACTTTCGGAAGAGGATTTTATGTATTGGACAATTATGCTCCATTACGAGATTTGAAAGCAGAAAACTTGGATAAAAAAGCACATTTGTTTCCAGTGAAAGACGCTTTGCTATATGTTCCAGCAGATCCGCTTGGTTTGGATGGAACCGGTTTCCAAGGACATAATTTATGGTCGGCTAAAAATCCGGAGTTCGGAGCGGTTTTCTCACTTCATTTGAAAGAGGAGTTTAAATCATTGAAGGACATTCGTCAAGAAAAGGAAAAGGCCCTTGAAAAAGATAAAAAAGATGTTTTCTATCCAAGTTTTGATGAGTTGAGAAAAGAACAACAAGACCAAGTTGCACAATTAGTTTGGTCCATCAGCGACTCAGAAGGAAAGGAAATTCGAAGAATGACCAGTTCACCGAGTAAAGGAATAAGCAGAACAACGTGGGATCTTCGCAATAACAACACAAATCCAATCAATTCGGGTGGAAAAGGGCTTTTGGTAACTCCTGGAATCTATTACGTTTCCGTTGCGTTGATTAAAAATGGAACCGTTGAGCAATTGATAACCAAGCAAGCATTTAATGTAAAAGGATTGAATAATCAGACCTTGGTAGCCAAAAATCCTCAGGAATTAAAAGCATTTAGAGCTGAGGTTGCGGAATTGAACCGAAAAGTAAGCGGAACAGGTAGCTTGATGAACGAAACCAAAGATGAGTTGGATTTAATCGAAAAAGCATTGATTGAATATCCCAACACAGATTTGACGCTTTTACAAGAAACGAGAGCTTTGAAATTGATTTACGATGAATGCGCCCTTGCTATGTGGGGCGATAAAATCAAAGAAAAACATGAATTTGAGTTTGAGCCGAGTATTTCTTCACGATTGGGAATGGTGGAATATCAACTTTATGACAATACGAGTGGCGTAACTAAAACACATCGTGCGAACAAGGACATCGCGGAGGAACAATACAATTTCATGCGAACCAAATTAAACGACTTAATCAAACGTTTGGAAGTGTTACAGTCCAAGTTAGATTCCATGAATGTTCCTTACACGAAATCGAAAGGAGAAGGCTGGAAGAGGGATTAAATAGCTAATTCGATCTCACATAAGTTTTTGTTATCAATAAATATTGATTCCCTTTTTGATGGTTTACTTTTACAACTTACCAATTAGTAAGTTACTATCTGGTAAGTTATTTTCTAGATCCGGCTTTTGAATATTGGTTTTTGAGGTATTATTTTAGGCAGGAAACCATTTTTTAATTGAAAATAAATGGGACAAATCATTTTTCTGGGGATTAGGCGTATAATTTCTCTAATCTGAACAGGAAAAACTTTGTGTCTGTCAC
>JBIIVA010000253.1:0-2814 GCA_044339705.1 Crocinitomicaceae bacterium | reverse complement strand
GCTTGAAAAGAATAACCAAAATACTGGAGGGGCATACATTGAAAAAGGTCCAACCGTTTTGTTTATTCGAAGCGAAGGTTTAATTGGAACGAAAGAAGATATTGAAAATGTGTCCATTAAAGAAACAGAAAGCGGTGCGCCTATTTTCATAAGTGACGTGGCAGAGGTAAATATTGGATATGCTACTCGTTATGGTGCTTTGTGTTACAACGATAAAGGTGAAACTTCGGGAGCGGTTGTAATGATGTTGAAAGGTGCAAACAGCAGCGAGGTTATTGAGAACGTTAAAGAGAAAATAGCGGAAATTCAAAAGACACTACCCAAAGGAGTTGTTATCGAGCCTTTTCTCGATCGAACAAAAATGGTTAATAACGCCATTGGAACGGTAGAGAAAAATTTGGTTGAAGGTGCGCTTATTGTTGTCTTTATTCTTGTTTTATTCTTGGGGAATTTCAGAGCTGGACTTTTGGTAGCCTCGGTCATTCCTTTGGCGATGTTATTCGCAATAATCATGATGAATACGTTTGGTGTGAGTGGAAATCTGATGTCCCTCGGGGCTTTGGATTTTGGATTAATTGTGGATGGTGCGGTGATTATTGTGGAAGCTGTGATGCATCAATTATCCCACGGAAAACGATTTGCCTCAATCAACAGAATTTCTCAGCAACAGATGGATGAAGAGGTAGGAATCTCAGCCGGAAAAATGATGAATAGTGCAGTTTTCGGACAAGTTATTATTCTCATTGTATATTTACCAATTCTATCACTAAGCGGAATTGAAGGAAAAATGTTTAAACCGATGGCGCAGACAGTTGCTTTTGCTTTGATCGGTGCATTTATACTTTCCCTGACTTATATTCCAATGATGAGTTCACTCGTTTTGAGTAAGAAAATCAAGCATCAACCAAATTTTTCAGATCGATTAATGATTCGGGTTGAAACAATCTATCAGCGAACGTTAACTAAAGTTTTACGAAGAAAGAAAATAGTTTTAACGACTGTATCCGTTTTATTCATCGGTTCAATTTTAGTTCTATCTAATTTGGGTGGCGAGTTTATTCCAGTATTGGAGGAAGGAGATTTTGCAGTTGAAACGCGCGTTTTGACAGGTAGTAATTTAAAAACGTCCATTGAATATACCCAAAAAGCAGCGCACGTATTGCTAACGGGGTATCCTGAGGTTGAAAAGGTGGTTACTAAAATCGGAAGTGGGGAAGTTCCTTCAGATCCAATGCCGATGGAGGCTGCGGATTTAATGGTAATCTTAAAAGACAAAAGCGAATGGACTTCAGCAGAAACATTTCCTGAATTGGCTGAAAAAATGGGGAATTCACTGAAAGATGTTCCAGGAATTACAACAGGATTTCAATATCCGGTGCAAATGCGTTTCAACGAATTGATGACAGGCGCGCGGCAAGATGTCGTCTGCAAAATATTTGGAGAAGATTTGGATTCACTTGCCCTGTATGCTCACAAGTTGGGAAAACTTATTGGAACGGTTAAGGGAGCTCAAGATCTATATATTGAACCTGTAACTGGAATGCCACAGATTGTCATCAAATACAACCGATCGGTCATGGCGCAATACAATGTGAATATTGCTGATGTCAACAGAGTGGTAAATACTGCTTTTGCCGGACAAGCGACAGGTTCCGTTTATGAAGGTGAAAAGCGGTTTGATTTGGTGGTTAGAATGGAAAATAAACAGCGCAGTAGGTTAGAGGATATTCAAAATTTACTTATCCCAACACCGAAAGGAATTCAGATTCCGTTAAGTCAATTAGCGGAGGTAGGGATTATCGATGGCCCAAATCAAATACAAAGAGAAGAGACGAAGCGAAGAATTGTGGTTGGATTTAATGTACGAGGTCGTGATGTTCAGAGTATTGTCGAAGAATTACAAGGTAAAGTGGAAAAGCAATTAAAATTTAGTCCTGGATATTCGATTACGTTTGGTGGAGCTTTTGAAAATTTGAACGAAGCGAAGCAACGACTTTCTATTGCCGTTCCAGTTTCTCTTGCTTTAATCTTTTTACTGCTATTTTTTGCATTCAGTTCGGTAAAACAGGGATTATTGATTTACACAGCAATTCCATTGTCTGCTATCGGTGGAATTTATTTTATGGCATTGCGCGGAATGCCCTTTAGTATAAGTGCAGGAGTTGGTTTTATCGCTTTGTTTGGAGTGGCTGTATTAAACGGAATTGTGCTTATTGCAGAATTTAATCGATTGAAGGAATCCGGATTAAAAGATTTGCATCGCATTGTAATAATGGGAACGAAAGTTCGATTAAGGCCGGTTCTTATGACTGCATTCGTTGCCTCGCTTGGATTTTTACCGATGGCAATAAGTCATGGAGCAGGTGCGGAAGTTCAAAGACCTTTGGCGACAGTAGTAATTGGCGGACTGCTGTTAGCAACTTTCCTAACCTTATTCGTTCTGCCAATTCTTTATGTGCTGTTTGAAAAAATATCATTCAAAAAAAATACAATAATATCTGTTGTGCCAACTCTAATTTTAGTTCTCTTTTTAATACCTTATAATTCTTGTGCGCAAAGAAAAATAACTTTGGATGAAGCTTTTGAAATTGCAAGTAAAAACAACTTGCAAGTAAAAAATAAGGAGCTTTTACAAGCGTATCAGAAGAGTTTAATCAACACGTCATTTGAACCGGGAAACACGAATTTAACGACCGAATTGGGGCAAATAAATAGTTCCTATTTTGATACAAAAATCAGTTTAGTTCAAAGTTTTTCCTTTCCAACAATTTACAAAAGACAAAAACAAAGTTTAACCGCATCTTGGGATTTAGC
>JBIIVA010000074.1:0-11004 GCA_044339705.1 Crocinitomicaceae bacterium | reverse complement strand
ATTTAGGCACTTTTGATACATGAAATAAATGGGTAATGCTATAATGGTTGATTTTATAGTAAAATAATTCAAGTTGAAATAGATTTTATTTCATTCAATTGAAATCAGACTGCAATTATATTTCAGTTTAAATCATTTCTTTTGTAGGCTAAATGAAGCGTACTGATTTTTTGAATCTGATTATTTGTCTCCTAATCTGGACAAGTTGTTTCGCTTCTAAAAACATTTCTCAAAAATATTTCAAGGAAAAGGAAAAAGAGATTTCATCACATTTATCCCTTGGTAATTACTACAACGCCCTTAAGGTTTGCGATGATTTGATACAATCAAATAACCTTGATAAAAATCAAAAATATCAATTACTCACCACCAAGTCAAAAGTCTATTTCTGGGATGAAAATTTGTATGAATTTATACGTTCTGCAAAAGAGGCGTATAAATTAAAATCGAAAGACAAAGAAATTTATCGTGCTTATTACTATGCTCAAAAAGCAGCCTATTTTCATTATTTTATCTTGGGAGATTCAGCTGTTATATATAGTGATAAATCTCTACAAATAGTAAAAGAGAATAGAAAGGATTTGAATTTAATTCCGGCACATTTTGTTTACCAGATCTATGGAACCACATTTTTATATCGACCTAAAACTTTTAAAAATCTGACTCAAATTGAAATAGGTAAACGAATTTGCGAGGACATATTAAGTTATATGGATTCGGCAAACTATTATTTAAAGAACTATAATGTTTTCCCTCAAGAAAAAGCGCTTATATATCGTTCAATGGGAAATAGATTAATGGATATCGCGAACTACAAAATTCGTCACAACAAAGATGATTTCGAAAACTATTCTATCCAGATGAAATTTGCCAATGAAGCAATTAAAGCATATGACAAAGGGTTAATATACTTACCTCAACAGGAGGCGAATTTCAGACATTCTTTATTGGCTTTAAAAGCTCTTGCCTTTTATTGTACAAATCGGCAAAATAAGGGTAATGAACTTCTTTGGCCAATGATAAAAAAAATGTCAACAGATCCTGAAAAGTATATGTTAAAATCAATGACATCCTCACTTTATTCTGTTCAATATTTCACACAGAATATTTTATCTCAAAAAAAATATGATCACCGAATTGAGTCTGTTATTAAAATTTACAGAAAAATAAGACCTTGGTGGATTGTTCACATAGGCGCAAAACTAAAAATGTCTAAAGATTCCTATGGGAATTCGCCATCAACAATGCTTACCTCTATAATTTATTGGTATCGAGAAGTAGCAGAAAAAAAAATTCTTTCAAATAAGGAAATTCTTACAATGGCGATTGATAACTATTACTATTTCAGCAATTCCGTAAATAAAGCGTTTGACTTTCCATTATATAAAAGGATTCTTCGTCAAGCAGAGAATAATAAATCAATCAGTCGTGAGTGTAAATCATTTCTCTCTAAATTTAAGTTTCCAGGCGCTTTTAAAATTCAGGCTAAACTCAAACGAAATGAAGCCATACTTTTAAAAATGGAAGGTGCTTTGAATAATACCTTTTTAATTCTATGTACTAAAAACCAAATCAAGATAAACCATTTTCCAAGATTTCCAGTCTTTGATAATTTATTGGACGTTCGTGACTTAAACGTATTCAAAGACAAGGCATATGAAAATTTTTTAAAATTACCATTTAAGAAATTTTTTAAAAACAGTAAGACAATTGAAAAGGTTTACGTTGCTGGAGATATAGATTTTCCTTTTGACTTTATGTTGTTGGATAAAACTGGCGATTTTTCATCTCTCAATTATTTTGAAAAAAAATTCAATGTTATTAAAATGTACAATGTTTTCGATTTTTTTCAGGCTGAAAATGATACTAAATCCATCCCAAATAAGATCTACATCAATAAACTGACTCAGGGGAATTCACAAGTTCCGTTCACTGAAAATTCCTTGAAAGAAATTAAACTGAATAAGGATTATGTTTATTCCTTTAATCCAAGATTATTTCAAAAAGAAGGAATCATTCACTTATTTGGACATACATCATTGATTGAAAATAATCAAAAATACTTGAAGGTAACTTCTCTTCAGCAAAGAGAGCAAAAAATGAATAAAAATTACGAGATAAAAACGAGCCTCTTTGTTTTAAACACTTGTTATGCGGCTTATTCAAGAGGTTTGTTTTTCCCAGATAGAGATTTTCAAAACAACCTTATTTCTCGGGGCGCAAAAGCCGTAATCGCCTCCCCTTTTGAAACAGTAGACCAAAGTTCCGCTTGGATATTTAAAAAGTTTTATAGATACCTTAAACAAGGCATAACAGTCGAAGATGCTCTATACAATTCAAAACTGGATTACTTGAGATGCCATAAAAGCTCACTTGCACATCCAATCTATTGGTCAACGTATGAATTGACAACGAATGTTAGGGATTTGAAATTGAATTTCGAATTGGATGAAGAGTCTGATTTCGACAATGGAATTTTTATTTTCAGTTTAATTATGTTTTCGCTACTTATCATCATGCTATTCATAAAGTTTAAAAGGGGCTTTTAAAAGCCTATTAATATTTTAAATTGTCAAGGCTATCTAGCTGTTCAAAAACAAGTTTCTCATTATCAACAAGCCAAAAAGCATGATTCATTCCATTCGTAATCCCAACATATTTACAGCGCAATTGATTTTGATAGTTCAACGTTTGCATCAACACTTTATCATTTAATGTAACAGTAGGAGCCTTGCATTCAATCAGAATTTCTGGGTTGAAATCTTGATTGTAAACAACAATATCCCACCTTTTTTTTAGCCCAAAATAATTCAAACTTTTTTCAACAGACATTCGCTCAATCGCATGCCCTAAATTGTTCGATAGAAAAGATATAAAATGTTGCCGAACCCATTCTTCAGGAGTTAATAAAATTCGTTTTTTTCTCACCAGACAAAGAACATAAACTTCGTTGCCTTTTCGCGTTAAATTTAATTGAGTTTGAGGTAAGTTTAGGGGGTTAATGGGATTCATTACATGCCCGGTAAAATTAGATTAATGTCTTTGTATTTCAATCCAAATACTTTTCCAAGAACTTCGTTTGTAAGAATACCTTTGTAAATATAAATACCGTTTCTAAATCCTTTGTGATTGCGAATTAATTCCACAACGCCACCTTTATCTCCCATTTCAAGAATAAGCGGTGAAAGAATATTAGATAAAGCAAACGAAGCAGTGCGTGAAACGCGCGACGAAATGTTTGGAACACAATAATGTACAACACCGTGTTTCATAAAAGTTGGATCGCTGTGATTTGTAACTCGTGAAGTTTCAAAACAACCTCCTTGATCGATACTTACATCAACTACAACCGATCCTTGTTTCATACTTTCAATCATTTCTTCGTTCACCACGCAAGGTGTTCTTCCAATTGGAGATCGAAGTGCGCCAATAACTACATCTGCACGTCTGATTGCTTTTGCCAAAACTTTGGGTTGGATAATGGAAGTGTAAATTCGCGTTCCAATGTCATTTTGTAAACGACGTAACCTTGATAGGGAATTATCAAATACTTTTACGGAAGCACCGAGTCCAAGTGCAGCTCGTGTGGCATATTCACCGACAGTTCCTGCACCGATAATTACAACTTCTGTTGGTTGAACACCCGCCACGCCTCCTAGCATCATTCCTTTTCCAGATGAGAATGACGACAATAATTCGCCGGCAACGAGAATACTTGTGGTTCCTGCAATTTCGCCTAAAGTTCGAACTATTGAAAAAACGCCTTCCTCATCGCGCACATAATCCCATGCAATGGCTGTGATCTTTTTTGCAATTAATTGTTGAAGTATTTCTTTTGGTTGGGTTACAATCTGTAATGCTGATATAAAAGTTTGACCGCCTGTCATAAGCTCAACTTCTTCTTCAGATGGCGGAGCGACCTTTAAAATAATTTCACACGAATATATTTCTTTACGATCATAACAAATTTCAGCTCCTGCCTCACTGTAGTCGTTATCAGAAAAATTAGATCCTTCACCTGCTTTTGCTTCAATTCGAACCCGATGTCCATTAGCCACAAGCAGGGAAACAGCTTCTGGAACTAAGGCAACACGTCTTTCTTGAAAAGAGGTTTCTTTGGGGATTCCAATAAATAGGTTTCCTTTTTTTCGTCTTATTTCCAACATTTCCTCTTTCGGCATCAGACTGCCTTGAGCGATTAGCGATTTTAATAATTCAGGATCAGTAATCATATTTCAATACTTAATGTTCGTGAAAGGTCATCATTATTACGAATATACACCCAAATTACCTCATTCGGAAGTAAATCCTCTATTTTTTCAGCCCATTCAATAAATATGTAAGTTTTTTCTTCTAAAATTTCCTCCAAGCCAATGTCGACAGCTTCAGCGATTGACCTGATTCGAAAACAATCCATGTGAAAGATCTTATCATTTTTTTTGGTCGTATATTCTTGAATGATTGCAAAAGTCGGGGATCCTTCGAATTCTTGAACTCCTAAATTGCTCAGAATTGAATGAATGAAAGTAGTTTTCCCCACCCCCATTTCACCTTTAAAAGCAATGCAACTGGGAGTTGAAACAATTTTTAAGAATTCATTTGCAAAATGAGGTAATTCTTCAATTGAATTTACTATCCAATCAAATTTCATTGTTATTCAGTAATCGTTTTAAAAGGAATCATTTGGTTTTCTTTCCATTGTAACAATTCAAATTGCTCACCATTGAAACGACCAAACGTACAGAAATTCAACCACTCACCTAAATTAAAGTATGTGGTGCGCTCGATTTGAAATTTCAAGGGAAGATGGCGATGGCCAAAAATGTAATAATCACGTTTTTTTTCTTGCTGTGCTATCTTTGTAAATTGATAAAGCCACTCGCGATCCAACGAATGCAGAATGGAGTCTTCACCTCCCGTACTCTTTCGACTTGTTTTTGAAAAATACTTGGCTAATGGAATTCCAAAATCAGGATGAAGTCGTGCAAATAACCATTGACAGAAACGATTTCTAAATATTTTTTTTATTACTTTGTATCCATTGTCACCAGGTCCTAACCCATCACCATGTGCGATATAGAATGTTTTCTGATTGATTTCTAGTTCAATTTCATTTGGGTGAATTTGAACGCCAAGTTCTTTTTTGAAGTAATCGAACATCCACATGTCGTGATTTCCAAGAAAAAAATGAACGGGAATTCCTTTATCTGTCAGTTCAATAATTTTACCTTGCAGACGCACAAAACCTTTCGGAATGGCATGTTTGTATTCAAACCAAAAATCGAAAATATCTCCAACCAAATAAATTGCTTCAGCATCTTTTTCAATAGCTGATAACCAGGCTACAATTTTTTTTTCTCTTTCTAAACTTGATTCATAATTAGGAACCCCCAAGTGAAAATCGGAGGCAAAATAATGATATCTCTTGTTGGTTTCAATCATCTTTTAATGACCGAAAATTCGTGCTAATTCCTGCTCAAGTGCTTCACCGCGTAGATTGGCACGAATAATTTTTCCTTCTTGGTCGATTAGAACGGTAAAAGGAACGCTTGAAACACCATATTTTCTTCCAACTTGACTGTTCCAACCTGCTAAATCGCTCACATGATTTGGCCAAGTTAAGTTATCATTTTTTATGGCAGCTATCCACTTGTCTTTGTCTGTATCCAATGAAACACTCATTACCGTAAATCCATCTTTTTTGTATTTTTCATATGTTCTTACGACATTGGGATTTTCTTTCCTACATGGGCCGCACCAAGATGCCCAAAAGTCAATCAGAACAACTTTTCCTTTTAGGTCTGATAATTTGATTTTTGTTTTGCGATCTGTAGAAATTTCTTCGAAATCGGGTGCTGGTTTTCCGGATGCTAAAAGCATGCCCTCTTCATTTTTCTTTTTTTGAGCCAAATAATTCTGGTAGTAACTGTTAACGGTTGGACTCTTCGGAAAAGATGGATGGATCTGAAGCATTAAATTTTCATAATCCTTGAAGTTTTGTTCAATGTCAATGTTGGTTAATGCGAGAATTAAGGCAGGTGAATTCTGATTGGAACTAACAAAATTTTGCAATTCAACTTGATAATTCATGAATTGGCTCTGCATGTATTCATTGATTGCTTTCTCTCGACTTGGGTCTTGACGAAGGGCTGTAATTGCTGAATCTGATTTCATTTTCCATTTGTCAACAACCAACGAAAAATCATGAAATGCTTTTGATTCGTCAGATCCAATTATATTGCAAAACTCGCGTATTTTACTGCCGTCACCATAAATTTTTAAGTCGCTTTTATCACGAAGTATTAGATTTACATTGTTATTTCCAACGCGCAATAAGTAAAAATCCTCGTAAGGTAATTTCCCGGAAAAACTGAAGTTGCCTTTTTGATCTGCCGGAATGCGAGCATAATCTTTAAAATAGGATCCAAAAAATTGAGAAATTTTAAATGTATCTTCTTGTGAATTGAAAATAGTTCCTGAAATCTTAACTTCAATCTCTGATTGCGACCATATTAATTGAGTTGAAATGAATATTGCTGAAATGAGAATTAATTTTTTCATCTTTTTTAAAATAGTTCTTCCAATTTTTGTTCCAATTGTTTACCTCTTAGGTTAGTTCCAATTACTTTTCCCTCTTTGTTAACCAATACAGTGAAGGGAATAGCCTCAAAACCATAAGTCGAAATGAGTGGTGTTTCCCAACCTTTGAGATCGCTTACGTGATTTGGCCAAATTAAACCGTCCTTTTGAATCGCACTTTTCCAGGCGTTGATATCCTCGTCCAATGAAACAGAAAATACTGTAAATCCTTTATTTTGATATTTTTTAAAGAGTTTTACCACATTCGGATTTTCTTGTCTGCAAGGCCCGCACCAGGAAGCCCAAAAGTCTATTAAAACCACTTTTCCTCGTAAATCCGATAACTTCAAGACTTTTCCATCGGGATTCTTCAAAGCAATTTCGGGTGCAGTTATTGAACCATTGGTTGTAGAAGCGTATTGTGCGTATGCCTCTTGAATTCGATTAACTTGACTCCTAAATGTTTTAGCAGCTGGTTGTCCACCATACTTGCTCTCAAATCCTTGAGCTGCTGCCTCAAGAACTTTTAAATTTTCTGAATCCCATTGATCGAAGCTGGTAGTCGGAAGAAGTGCCATTGAGAGAACGATGTTGTATGCATTACTAGGGTCATTAACCATGCTTGCTTTAGCGAAATCTTCGACTTTCTTTTTTGAAGCTAAAAAAGCCTCGTTTACCTCTTCCTTACTCGCTGATTTTTCATTAGCGATTAATGTTTTTTGTTCACTTTCAAAAACATGTAAAATTTCTTGATGCTTATTTAGAACTTTTGTCCAAGATGGACCCGACAAATTTGGCTTATATTTGAAGTTATCCAATGTTGTGTTCATTGAAATCTTGTTATTCGGCTCAATAGTTACTTGAATGGCGTTATCAGGATTTTCTCCAAGTCTCAATAAAAAGAAGCCAAGTCCGGGAACGTTGCCGTTTAATCGAAATGAACCATCAGAATTAATGAGTGTGTCATCAACGGGAATCATTCCTTGATCACTCGGAGCTTCAACATACAATCGATAACCGCCTGCGCCAGCAATTTTACCTGAAATTGAGAAATTATCCTTGAGTTTTTCTTTGTTTTCTCCACCTGGATTTTTTTCATTCAAAGAAAAGTAAAGAATAGGAATTATTATCGCAACAATCAAAAGGATAACAAATATTCTATTTTTTCTTAAAAAACTCATATTATGATTCTAACATTTGTCTGAGAAGCGAGTTTGCGATTTTAGGATCCGCTTTTCCTTGTGAAACTTTCATTAATTTACCCATAAAAAACCCTGTCAATTGCTTCTCTCCAGCCCGATAACGTTCAACTTCGTTCTGATTTTCATCGAAGATTTGAAGAATAAATCCTTTTAAAGTGTCTTCGTTCGAATCTTGAATC
Source organism: Crocinitomicaceae bacterium (assembly GCA_044339705.1). GTDB lineage: Bacteria > Bacteroidota > Bacteroidia > Flavobacteriales_D > Crocinitomicaceae > UBA952. The sequence goes on along the minus strand of JBIIVA010000074.1, from coordinate 3,044 downwards.
AAGTTGAGTCTTTCCGCAATTTCCAAAGGCGATTCACTTGATTTAAACATTTCAGGGAAAACACGCTGTGAGGCAATCGATGTTGATACTTTGCCTTCATCAATCAGCTGAATTAAACTGGCAATTGCAATTGGCTTTAAAGGAAATTCTTCGATTTCAACACCAAATTCGTTCAGGTATGATTTCACATCTCCCATCATCCAGTTTGCGGCTGACTTATAATTTTTTGTGAGTCGAATTAGTGATTCGTAATAAAGAGCAATTCCTTTATTGTCAGTCAAATTGTACGCATCGTATTCCGATAATCCAAACTCTTTAGTATATTTTAAGAATAAATCCCTAGGTAATGCGGGCATTTCACTTCTAATCGTATCAATTTGTTTTTGATCAACAAAAAGAGGCTGCAAATCGGGCTCCGGGAAATAGCGGTAATCGTTGGCGGCTTCTTTCGTTCGCATCGAGATAGTAATTCCCTTCAATGCATCAAAAGCTCTTGTTTCTTGTGTTAAAGACTCTCCGTTCTCAATTACTTCAATCTGTCTAGTAATCTCAAATTCAATTGCACGTTGAACGTTGCGAATCGAGTTCATGTTTTTCACTTCGACTTTCGTTCCAAATTTTTCTGAACCCTTCAAGCGAACAGAAATGTTAGCGTCGCATCTCAGAGAACCTTCTTCCATGTTTCCATCACAAATATCCAAGTAGCGAACGAGTTTTCTAATTTCTGTCAAATAATTATACGCTTCCTGTGACGAACGAATATCTGGTTCTGAAACGATTTCAAGTAGGGGAGTTCCTGCACGATTCAGATCGACTAAGGTGTCATATACATCAACATCGTGAATACTTTTACCGGCATCTTCTTCCATGTGAATGCGAGTTAGCTTTATTTCTTTTTCAGTTCCATCATCGGTTCGAATCAGAATACTGCCACCTGTGCAAATTGGAGTTTTGTCTTGGGTTATTTGATATCCTTTGGGTAAATCCGGGTAGAAATAATTTTTACGTGCAAAATATTGATCACGAGCGATTTCACATCCACAAGCCAATCCTAATCGAATTGCGAATTCTACGGTTTTTTTATTCATTACTGGTAGCGTACCTGGATGACCTAGGGTAACGACGCTGACATTCGTATTTGGGTGTGAGCCATATTCATTGATGTCGTTGGAATAGGCTTTCGTCTTGGTTAGCATTTGTGCATGGACTTCCAGTCCAATTATCGCCTCGTATTTATTTCGAATTTCTTCATTCATTTTAAACGCGTGAAATAAGTTCTTTCATAATGATAGTCATTTTTGGCTCTTGTCGGCTCGCTACCTCAATGACATCTTGCAAACTTACTTTTTGAATTTTTCCTTTCACCCCCAAGTCGGTAATGATTGAAATCGCAAAGCATGGGATTTCCATGTGACGAGCAACAATTACCTCTGGAACAGTTGACATTCCAACTGCATCAGCACCTATATTTCTAACATATTGATATTCTGCAGGTGTTTCCAGCGTTGGACCCGTAAGTCCTGCATAGGTTCCAACAGAAACTTTGATGTTGTTGTCTTTCGCGATTTGGAGCGCTAAGTCAATCATAGAATGGTCATACGGTTCACTCATGTCTGGGAATCGAGGCCCAAGTTCATCAAAATTCTTACCGATAAGTGGATTTCCGGGAAATAGGTTGATGTGATCGTTTATAATCATAATTTCACCAACTTCGAATCCTGGATTTACACCACCTGAAGCGTTACTAACAAACAAACGCTCTATTCCTAAAAATTTCATTACCCGAACTGGAAACGTTACTTGTTGCAGCGAATATCCCTCGTAATAGTGAAAACGTCCTTGCATTGCGACAACTTGTTTTCCGCCCAATTCACCGAAAATCAATTTCCCGGAGTGACTTTCAACTGTTGAAACCGGAAAATTTGGAATTTGTTCGTAGGGAATTTCGTCGATAACGTTAATTTCTTTTACTAATCCTCCTAATCCAGTTCCCAGAATAATTCCAATCGTTGGTTTAACTTTGGTTCTAGATTGAATGAACTCAGCTGATTGCTTAAATTGCTGTAACATAGTTGTTTATTAGTGATTTAAATTCTTTTTCATTATCAATTTCCATTTCAATTGGAATGTAATACCACGGATAATCATGAAGCTGCCAATCTTTGATTTTATCGTGTAAGCGAGCAAAATCTTTTTCGGTAGTTAGAATAGCCGTTTTATCGTTTGCAAAAGTATCAATTTTTCCTTGAATTACTTTAATTTCCGACATTGTGAATTGGTGATGATCAGTAAAAGTAACAAGCTCGACCTCAAAGGATTTTTGGAGGTAATCGATGAGCGGTTTTGGATTAGCGATACCGGAAACTAGAATGACTTTTTCAATTGAATTTAACGGTTTACCGAAGCAAATTAATTCTTGGTAATTTATATTACTGAAAAAAATCGGTTTTTTGAACTTAGACAATTTATTTTCAATTGTTTTTTTGGCATCGTTCGAAAGATCAATCGGACATTTGGTTATCACAATACAATCAGCTCGTTTCGCGTTTTTTGGACTTTCGCGAAGTTTTCCTAAAGGAAGTAAAAAATCCTCAACAAAAATGTTAGAGTAGGGGGTAAGCAAAATGGTAAAACCGGCTTTCACATGTCGATGTTGGTATGCGTCGTCGAGTAGTAATAAATCGAAATTGTCAATGCCAATTTGCTCGATTCCAGCTTTTCTATTCTCACAAACTGAAACTTGAACATCACCCTTGAATTTTAGTTTGTAGAAAAGTGGTTCATCTCCAACATTTTCGCTTGTTTCCGGATCAGTTACATTAAAAAAACCTTTTGTTTTTCTACCATATCCACGACTTAATATTTGCACCTTTTTTTCATGGTAATACATTGCTGCCAGGTAGGAGGTCATTGGTGTTTTTCCCGTTCCACCAACACTGAGGTTACCAATACAAATAGATTTTTTGGGTATCAGATAAGTTGAAATAACTCCCCAATCAAATAAGCGATTTCGAGTTTCGGTAATTACAAACCAAATCAGTGAA
>JBIIVA010000251.1:0-2861 GCA_044339705.1 Crocinitomicaceae bacterium | reverse complement strand
ATCCAAAAGATGTACAGCGAATAACCGGAAGAAGTGAAAAATATGCCAGGCGATTGCTCCATACGATCAGGCAAAAACTGAACAAGCAATCCTATCAATTTGTAACGATAGAAGAGTTCGCCCAACACGTTGGAATAGATATCGAAACAGTCAAACAGTTCATCATTGATTAAGGCTTCACGGTCCTTTTTTCTAAAAATCTGGACTTTACCCTACCATTTTGTAGTGAAATAAGGGATCAAGTCAAAAAGTTGGGGACTAGGCCTAAATTTTAGATAATCGAAAAAGGAAAAAATCAACATTTCTTACACCTCTAAAATGAGATCTAAAAGCAGATCATTTCAAGATAACTACTTTTTGACTGTAAATAGAAATTAGATACTCTTTTCGTTAACCCACCACCGAAACCCCAATCAATTTTCCAATCCCAAAGGTGATTGCTGCTGCACAAAGACCGAATAGCACCTGTCGGAATCCCGAGAACCAAATACTTTTCCCTGTGAAAATTGTAATTATTGATCCAATAATGAATAAACCTGCGGCACTCGAGAACGTGCTGAAGAAAATTCCCCAGAAGCCACCTATAAAAAAGAAAGGAATAACGGGAATTATTGCACCGATTGCAAATAATACAAATGAGGCAAAAGCTGCTTCCATTGCTGAACCCTTTAATTCTTCCGAATTTATTCCAAGTTCCTCTTTCACTAAAATTTCGTGTGCATGATCTTTATCCGTTATAATTGATTTGGCCATTTGTCGCGCTTGTTCTTCTGGAATTCCTTTGGACATGTAAATTAAAGCAAGTTCATTCTCTTCTCCTTCGGGATTTGTTTCCAATTCCTCCATTTCCAACTGCATTTGGTTTTCATATAACTCTTGGGAACTTTTAACGGAAATCCACTCTCCAAGAGCCATTGAAAGCGCACCCGCCAAAAGACCAGCCAATCCGGTCAACAAAACTTCACTTTGACCGCCGGTGGCTCCGGCAATCCCCATCACCAGACTAAAATTGGAAACTAACCCGTCATTTCCTCCCAAGACAGCAGCCCGAAGTGCATTTCCCCCTACTGAACGATGACGTTTCTCAAAACGTGCTAATGCTGCTCCTGAAATATTTTTATTGCTATCAATAATATTTTTCAGAATAGTAACATGCGCTGTATCTGAAATTGAGCTTGTTGTTTTTGTTTTTGCTCTACTCGATAAAATTCCTAATGAAACGCTCTTTTCCGTATCAAGCAACACCCCAAGAATGTAATTGTAGCCGAAAACTTTTCCAATAAAATTTAAGAATTTTGCCCTATTAGAAGGATTGGGCATTTCATCTTCAGCGAGCATATGCTTCTTCAAAAATGAAATTGCGTGACTTTTTTCAATCTCGCTCATCTCTTTAAATACTTGAGCTACATTGACATCCTCCTCATTTTCCGCTAAAATACGATACAAATAACTGGCATCAACTTCAATTTGGATGTTATTTGGGATTTTAGTTTTCATTTCGACTACACTGAAAAAAACTGAAAATTAGGAATCTGCATTTGAATGTTGTTTATCATCTAACCATATCCTCTTTCATAATTTTTATGAAGTGAAACCCCCTAGGAGCAAAGCCTTCATTGTAAAAAAACTTGTGGGCTTTGTAGTTTGTGGTATATGAATCCAAAGCCATCATCGTACAATTGTATGCTTCAGCTTTTTTTGCGAGAAAATCAAAAATAAGTTGTCCGGCTCCTTTGCTACGGTGTTCTTTAGCTACAACGATGTTATCCAATTCCAAATATTTGCCACACCACAATTTGTTTCCAATCCAAAATCCAGAAATAGCCACACATTCATCGTTATCAAAAACAGCAACTTGCCCATAATTGTGGGGCAACATGATGTCCAATTCTTTACTGTATTCATCCAAGGTTAAGGAAGGATACAAATCATTCAAAATTGATAAATAGCTCAACATTTCAGTTTTGTCTAACAATTCTCTGACAGTCATCATTTTTTTAATGTTTTTTCAAATAATTCAAAAATTCTGCGGTATTCATCATACCACGAATAACTCTCTTTAAATCCATGTTCCTCTACCGGATAAATGGCTATATCCCAATCCTTTTTTCCAAGTTCGATAAAACGCTGACTTAAACGCACAACATCTTGAAATTGAACATTGTCATCCACCATTCCATGTAGCATAACGAGTGGTTTATTCAAGTTTTGGGCAAAATAAATGGGTGAACTTCTTCGATACGCTTCCGGATCGGTTTCAGGATAATTCAAAATATTACTCGTATACTCGTGATTGTAATGCGCCCAATCGGTAACTGAACGCAGTGCCGCTCCACATGCAAATTCGTCAGGTGCCGTTAAAAGCCCCATTAAAGTAATAAATCCGCCATAAGAGCCACCATAAATACCAACCCGATTCGGATCAATGTTCAGCTTTTCAACCAAATATTTTTTTGAATCAATGAAGTCTTGCAAATCGCGTCCACCCATGTGTCTGTATATTGCAGTGCGATAATCACGCCCATAACCTTCACTCGCTCGATAATCAACATCCAAAACAGTGTAGCCTAATTCAACTAATAAATTGTGAAACATGAATTCACGGAAGTAATTGCTCCAATAAAAATGTGCATTTTGCAAATAACCTGCTCCATGAACAAAAAGAACAGCAGCGTTATTTTTCTTCGCCTTTTCTGGCTGGTAAAGACGAGCGTACACCCCTACTCCGTCCGATGCCGGGATTTGAATTACTTCCGGTTTTCGCCAATTGTATGCGTTAAACCCTTTTGCAGTAGAGAAAGAAATTCGGTTCATTTTAGCATTTGGAACGTTGTCCGCATAAAACATTTCCCAGGGCGTTA
>JBIIVA010000172.1:0-5153 GCA_044339705.1 Crocinitomicaceae bacterium | reverse complement strand
CCCAAGAGTCATATAACCTCGAAATGCGTTTTTGAAAATCGTCATTTTGTTATAACTGATTTCAACGTTCACTTTCGATTCACTTGGAACAACAATTTTACCGATTTCACGCTGGAAGGATTTGATTTGTTTAAGCAAGTCGCTAGCCTCGCCAAACGAATTGTTTTTTGCGCCTTCATCCAATGCAGAAAGATATTTTAATGTAGTGATAGAAGAAACTGTATCAACTTGCATCAGTTCCATATTCATTGGTACATACCAGGTATTGTTTTTATCTCCTTTCTTTGGAATAATGCGCATGTATGACCAAGCAAAAATTCCTTGAACCACCTCGAAACGCTCATTTAATTTAATAAGTTTCTTATCAAATTCATCGCGCTTCGATTCAGGTTTTTGATGAGCAGCTTTGTATTCGTTTAACCATTTAAAGGCTCCTGTTGCATCTGCAAGTTGTTTAGCACTGGCATATTCGCCCAACTTCAATCGATCTCTCAGATTACTGGAAATTTTTACAATTTTCTGCTCCATCCAATACTGTGGATACATGTGCATGCTCATAATTGTTTGAACTGCGTTGTAATCCTTGTAGCGATTGTTTTGATAGAATTTACGAAGCAATTCATCACACAAGGTATGCATCGGAACAATTCGCCCTTTGAAGTCTTGAACGAGCATCGAGGCCAACTCGTCGGAATGTTCTTCGGACATTACGCGATATATTCCTTTGGATGGATGATTATGATTTTTGTGCTTCTCCGCAAATACTTGATTCGAGAAGGAAAAAAATAATAGTAGAGCGACAACTGCGGAATTAATCCCTTTCTTTCGCTCATTTAATTTCTTGATTTTTTCATTCAAATCTCTGAATCGACCAATAGGAGCAAAAAGTGAAAGAATCATCGCAATACTCATGAGTAAGTATCCAACATAGGTTATGTTTGTTCCCCACCAGTCATGATTAACACTCAAACGTGTTCCTTCCTCATTTTGCGGTGTGCTAGGATTGTCCAAATCATAACTGGATTGAAAGAAACGGTAACCGTCGTAGTCCATTACATTATTCATGAAAACTTTTTGATTTCGTGTGTATTTATTTCTCGGATCGTTAATAGTCAATTCACTTTCAAAAGAGGATGGTGACTCGGATCCTGGGTATTTATCGAGTTTAAAATCACGACAGAAAACTTCAAACGGAATTGGTTTTCGAATGGATCCATACTCTAACTGATAAATCAAACCATTAAATTCAAAACGAGTAGGAGTTGGAATTTGCCCGATTCCTCCCTCTAAAACAACCTTTTTCGAAGATTTCCCATCTGAAAGTCGAATTGTCAAATAATCCATTCCAACATTTTTCTTTCCTGACGGCATCAACATTTTCTTAGCGTGTTTGATGAGTCGCTTGAAAACAAATTGCTGGTTACCAGATTGGTACAAGGTTGTTGTTTTAAACGGAACCCATTTATTCAGAGGTATTTCAGTAAACATTGAATCAGAAGGTGAAATTCCTGATTGTCGAGCTTTCTGCATTTCAGCCATTGGTAAGTATCGAATCGGAACGTTAGTTTTAATTTCCATTGAATCCTTGTTCTTTCGAACTTCAATTCCTGGAGTTTCTAATTTCTTCTCGAATGAAAGTGGAATTCCACCAACCATAAAGATTTCACCAGGACCAACATAATTGGATTGCATACCATCAGTTACCAAATCCAAGACAGCAGAATTGAACGAGGAACGAATGACAAGTGAATCAATCATTTTGGATTTAAAATCAATCTGAGAAATCGAGATTTTTCGATTTTCAAATGAAAACTCGTGCTTAAAACTATTGTCTGTAATTTCCGACATGTAATGTTTGTAACCCTCTGTTGTGTTTTTACCTGATGTTGGATTTTCGACATGAACTAATAAATGTGGGTCGGCGGTATAAATAAAATTAGTTGACGTTCCTTCTTTGATAACCATCAATCCTTCAAAACTGATGTATCTCGTAATTGCTGCTCCAAGCATAATGATCAAAAACGATAAGTGAAAAGTCAACATCGCGATCTTTTCACGTTGAAACATTTGGTATTTGAAAATATTAGATACGAGGTTCATCGCAAGATACAAGAGCAAGACCTCAAACCAAGTGGCGTTGTATATGATTATTTTAGCGCTTTGAATCCCATAAATTGATTCAATAAAAGTCGCAGCTCCAATACCGACAAGGAAAATGATCATTGCAACAGTCATTAATTTCATGGAAAAAAAGACCTGTGCGAATCGTTCAAAAAGTGTTTGTTTCATCTCCTTGCAAAAATACGTAAAGGAGACAAATGATTTGACTTAATTAACCAAATGTTTAATTACTTTTGAGAAATATGTGTCGTTTGAAACTTGAATGAAATAGATTCCTTTTGGAGTTTTTTCAGTTGAAAAATCGAATATGTTTGAGCCGTTTTCACAGTTGATTTTTTGTTCCATGATAGTTTCACCCAAGGAATTTTTCATTGAGACCTTGCATGCTCCAACAAGTGACTCATCATTCACAAACAAATGAAAACCAGTTTTATCCGGGTTCGGCCAAGTCAAAATTTTAAATGGACTTTCATCTTGACAATCCAAAAATAATGGATCATAAATTCGTTCTTTTCCATCAAAATCTCTTTGTGAAAGTCGATAGTAATTCAAGCCAGAAATGCGAATGTCATTAACAACATAATTTAACAGTTCGTTTGAAAATCCTGCGGCTGAAATTTCATCATATTTAATCCATTCAATACAATTCTTAGACTTTTCAACTACAAATGACTTGCTATTATGTTCAGAGGCTGTTGACCATCGAAAAATGACTTCATTTTCTAGGCAATCCAAATTCATCGATGAGAGTTCAACGGGCAAGGGATCGCCTTCTCCACCAAGTCCCCAGTTACTCCAACCTTTTGCATTCAGACGAGTGACAACAGGACTGACCGCGGTTCCTTGATTATCGATGTGAATACCAGAATAGGTCCAAATATTATTATCTCTTTTAAGGCTTGTAATATGGCAATCGTTATCAAAGTCAAATAAGTTTTCGGCAGAGAGCGTAATGTTATAGGATTTATTTTCTGAACTGGTTATGCCAACTTCGGGTAACATACTCCAGAAGCCAGACGCTGTATTTGAAATCGTGAACGAGCCATCGCAATTTGTGAGAATTGGTTCATTTGTCACGTCATTACCCATTGCTTGATTCAACCATTCTCCAGTTATTGTTCCGCCATCTGTTGCTTCCTGGTATTCGATTTTCACAAAACGCTTTTGCTCATCTAAAACATTTCCGAGTGGAAACAACCCACTTTGATTTCCTGTATTTGTTCCCGAAAACCAACGTTTGAATTTCCCTAAAATAAAACCAGAGTTGTATTCTAAAGTTCCTTTATTCAATAAAGAACTTCCCAATTGAATATCGTTTTGACCATTTAATATATTTCCGCCATTCATGGTTAATGTGCCACCAATAATTATTGGGTTTTGAATAGTCATAATACCTGCCAATCCATTATTAATTATTAAATTATTCAAATTCAATGAAGGAATATTTGTTGATGAAATTGATGAAATCGAATTAGTATATTCAATCGTGCTAGCATTTCCGATGGTTCGGTTTCCGGTCATGGCATAATGTTGGTTAAAAGTTCCAGCTTTGAGAATGGTTTTTCCGTTCAGTTGAAGATTTCCAATTCCCGTGAATTGAATACTTGGGTTTAAAAATGTCAACAAGCCATCAACGATTACCGTACCTAAATTTCCATTTGAATTGTCAGTTAAAAAATTAGCTTGTAGTTCTACTCCTGTCGGATTTGTAATAACCAGGGAACCAGCTCCAGGGCCGTTACCTATCATCCTGAAATTTCCAGTTCCTGATATGATTTGAGGAGCTAATCCATCCATTACGATTCGAAGGCCATTGCCCCCACTACCACCTGCGCTTATCATGGAACCATTATTTGTAAAGTTCCCACCTATATTCAAACTGTTTGCTCCAGACTGAGACCAATTTATTTGTCTTAATGAGCCGCCACTTTGGATCGTGAAATTTTCTTTAACGATTAATGTTTTCCCATTACCCTCTGGTGAACTAAAATTCGCATTGTTTTCAATTGTAAGTGATTTTATGATTGGATTTCCAGTGAAATAAACGGAATTCCCACTACTATAACTACCATATTGATAGGCCCTAATAGTTACGATCGCACTTCCATTATTCGGAGGTATTGCATTGCATTCCCAAGTTGAAGGAGAGTTCCAATCCAAAAAGCCGGAGATTGTTGGATTGGTGCGAAATTGATTCGCGGAAATTGAACTAAATGAAATTGTTCCGGTCAAAGCTGTTCCATTAGGAAATCCATTGATTATTGCGTTTCCGGAATTTCTGAGGAGTGTATAATTTCCCAAACTAGTTGCTCTTATCCTTAATCCACTGATTGTTAAAACATCTAATTTATTGGTTCCGTTGCAACTATATTGAATGGAGATATTAGTATTTGTGACAGTTAATATCTCATTCGATAAATTACGTCCACTGACAACGGAAATGGCCCCATTAGAAGCTTGAAATTCCATGCCTGCTGGTGCATTTATACTAATTGTTCTATTCGTTCCAGAAGAAAAATCTCCATTTTGTGTTTCCGAAAGAACAACATTGCTAAGTGTGAAATATGGAGTTGGTAACGCACAGGCTCCTAAATCTAAACTTGGTTTGATTATGGAAACTTGCGAATAATGAATTGAGAGGAAAAATAAGAAAATCAGCAGAATTCTATGTTTTGTTTTCATGATCAAAATTTTGGTTCGACATCATTCAAAATCAAAATTAGAATGGGTTAGACTAAAATTTCGTTAAGAAAAATATTTATACAAATGAAAGGGAATGAAAGCAAGCAACTTATGAAAATTATAAATCAACTAAAACAATTTTAGTTGTTTTTCACTAGAATAAACTACGTGTTAATACGTAGGCTCGAAAATAATTTTATGCTACTTAAAAGTTTAGAAGATATTTAATATTAAAATTACGCGTTGAAATTTGAAAATCGAGCCTAATTGGTAAAGGTTCTGATTGCTTTTTGAGATCAATTTTAGAATATTAAAATTAACTTCATCAAATTATGTATGGACTTGTAAAC
>JBIIVA010000156.1:0-5953 GCA_044339705.1 Crocinitomicaceae bacterium | reverse complement strand
GCGCGGATAAATGGCAGGAAATTTGTGATCTCTCGAATTTTCATGATGGAGAATTTGTATCCATGAATCCCTATCCCGATAGTTTGACATATGATTTGGTGAAAAATGCGGCTCGTGTCTTAAAAGCTGATGCGCCAGTAATTTTGGAGGCATTTGGGGAATATTGGATTCTTTACACTGCTGATGAAGGATACGGAGATCTGATGGATCTAACAGGTTCATCTTTTCCTGAATTTTTAGCGAATCTTGACATGCTTCACTATCGTATCAACAACATCATGCCTGAACTGGCAGCGCCCCAATTTTCAACCAGAAATGAGCAGGCAAATTCCATTGAATTGGAGTATCGCTCGCATCGTGAAGGATTAGTTCCTATGTTGTATGGATTAATTAAAGGTTTGGGTAAACGTTTTAAACTGGAGGTTGCAGTAAAGCAAATTCAGGAGAAAAACGCAGAAAATGATTGCCATGTCTTTCTAATAACTTGGTAGATTGAAATGTTAGAAAGTTTTGGCTTTGATGAGCAAAAAAGGATAAATGCCTTAAAAAGTTACGAGATTCTCGATACCTTATCGGAAGAAGAATATGATGGAATTACTCGTTTGGCAGCTCAAATTTGTGGAACGAAAATTTCACTTATTAGTTTAATTGACGAAAATCGTCAGTGGTTCAAATCTAAATTTGGCATCGAATCCAACGAAACTCCCCGTGAATTGGCATTTTGTAATTATGCGATTGAATCGAAAAATGCCATTTTTATCATTGAAGATTCTTTAAAAGACGAGAGATTTAAGGATAATCCGCTTGTCAAAGGTGAACCGAATGTAATATTTTATGCTGGAGTACCATTAATTGATGAAGATAACTATGCTCTTGGAACTTTATGCGTAATTGACAATGAACCAAAAAAACTTTCCGCGAATCAATTAGATGCACTTCAAACTTTGTCGAAAAGTGTTATCAATCTTTTTGAACTCCGCCGAAAAAATTTGAAGTTGGCAGAGGAAAGAAATGTTCTCTTGGACATACTTGAGTTTAATAATCCATTTTACCTATTATTAGAAGAAAATGGAATTATTAAAAACTTAGGCAATAATTTGTTAAAGATCAATAGCCAAATTAAAGCAGGAAAGTCGTTTTTTGAATTTTTTCAATTTTTCGGTCAATTTAAATTTGAAGAATTTATTCAGTCAAATGAAAAAGCTACACGACGTTTGAATTTCTTTGATTCAATCGACCAAACTCAGCGATTCAAATTTTCCGCAAAGAAAATAGGTGGTTTTATTATTTTAGCTATCAGTCCTGTCATTAATTCCAAATATCATATTCGTAATTACAATCTCACCTTGAATGACTTTGTTTTACATGACTATGTTTCGGAATATATTTTCCTTCAGCAAACGACAGACCGATCACTTAAAGAGTCGAAATTGGTGGTTGATGGAATTAGGGAGAAAAACGAGGAGTTGAAAACGGCTCAGAAAAATCTCGACTTGATCGCACGTTTTCCGCAAGAAAACCCAAATCCAATCGTTCGTTTAAATCATAATCTTGAAATTTCTTACAATAACCCTGTTTCAGAAATTAATTTTCTTGATGATTTTTCATTCGTTAAAGGGAAATCTCAAGATTTGGAATTAATCAATGTGATTCGGACAACAATCGAAGAAAAAAAAGAATCAAATGCAATCATTTTTAAGAGGAATAATCGAACCTACAACATTGGAATTCGGAATATTCAAGAACATAACTACATCAATATTTATGCATCCGATATTTCAGACTACATTGATCAACTTGAGGATAAAGAACAGCAAATTTTAGGAATCAAGAATTTCTACGAATTTATTTTAAGTAATATCCCTTCTGACATTGCTGTATTCGATACAAATCATAAGTATTTGTTTGTCAATCCTCAAGGAATATCGAACGAAGAAATGCGACAATTTATGATTGGAAAAGATGATTTCGATTATTGTCGTCACAAAGGAATTTCTTCTCAGATCGCTGAAGAAAGAAGACGTGTTTTCAATGAACTGTTAAGAACTAAAAAGCCTGTTGAATGGGAGGATGAAATAAGAGATAGTCATGGTAGAATAAAATACATTCTCAGGAAATTAGCTCCTATAATCAACATGAATGGAGATGTTGAATACGTAATAGGTTATGGTGTTGACATCACTGAACGAAAACTTGCTGAAAATAATTTGTTACAAGCAACGAATCGACTTTTACTTTTGGAGAAGTTTCTTGATCGCACTAGTGATGCTATTCAGGTTTCCGATGATTCGGGAAAATTGGTTTATGTGAATGATACTGCTGCAACTCGACTTGGTATTGATAAAGAAGCTGTAGGTAACTATCGAGTTGAAGACTTCGAGAAGTTTTTTAAATCTAAGGAAGAATGGGAAAATCACGTTCAGCTGCTTCGTGAAAAGGGAATTTTTGGGCTGGAGAGTGAAAACAAAAATTTGAAGACAGGAGAAATCACAAAAGTAGAGGTGAGTGTGACTTATGAGGAATTTAATGGAGTTGGCTATCTAATAGCAGCCTCAAGGGATATCAGTGAGCGAATTAAGGCACAAGAAGAGATTACCAAACTTTCAATGGTTGCTAAAAACACGAACAATGGAGTAATCATGCTGGATATCGATCGAAAAATTACATGGGCAAATGATGCCATGGTAAAACGCTCAGGTTATCCATTGGAGGAATTGGTTGGGAACAGTCCACGTTTATTTCAATTCGAAGGAACCAATCCAAAAACCATTGAATATATTTATAATCAGCTAGTTAAATTAGAATCTGTTACAACTGAAATTTTACATCAATCGAAATCAGGGGACTTATATTGGATAAATCTGAATATTCAGCCAATTTTTAATGACAAGAAAAATCACATTGGTTATATGGCTGTTGAGTTTGACATTACCGAACGAAAAGAGTTCGAGGAGAAAATTGCTGAACAGAATAAGAGTTTGAAAGAAATTACGGATGCACTCGATCAAAGCTCTTTGGTATCAATTGCAGATTTAAATGGAAAAATTATTAAAGCGAATAATAAATTTTGTCAAACTGCTCAATATACCGAGTATGAGTTAATTGGTAAAAATCATAACATTATAAATTCAGGGTATCATCCGAAAGAATTTTGGATGAATGTTTGGAAAACAATAGCATCCGGAAAAATTTGGAGGGGAGAAGTAAAAAATAAGGCGAAGGATGGAAGTTATTATTGGGTCGATTCAATTATTTACCCTGTGATGAATCTTGAAGGAAAAATCATTCATTATTTATCGATTCGACATGAAATAACCGAGAAAAAAATAGCTGAAGAGGAATTGAAAATTAAGTCTCTTTTTCAGGATCTTTTGATGGAAATTTCATCCAAATACATCAATCTACCAATCAATCAACTGGAACCTTCTATTAATGAATCACTCGCAAAATTGGGTAAATTTGTAAATGTAGATCGCGTTTATGTTTTCGACTATAATTATGAAAAGAAAACTACATCGAACTTATTTGAATGGTGTGCGGAAGGAATCGAACCACAACTGGAAAATTTACAAAACATTTCTTTCTCTGATGTTCCAATTTGGGTTGAAACACACAGTAGAGGACAGGAAATATATGTGCCAAATGTTAGGGAATTAAATCCTGGAAAGTTCAAAGAACTCTTGGAAATGCAGGATATCAAAAGTATCATAACATTGCCGATGATGGATGATCAAGTTTGCAAAGGTTTTGTAGGTTTTGATGCAGTTCGTGAAGTTCGTGCGTTCAGTGAAGATGAGAAAAATCTTTTACGATTGTATGCTGATATGCTTGTTAATGTTAGTAATAGAACAGAATACATAAGAGCAATCGAAAGTAATCGAAGTGAAATTGAAAAAATAAATCGAGATCTTGAGAAGATTGTTCAAGAAAAAACCATGAAAAATTTGGAATTAGCCAAATCAATTACCGATCAAGAAAAATTGGTCATGGTTGGTGAAATAGCCTCTGGAATTGCACACGATTTGAACACACCACTTGGGGCGATAAAAAGCGGCGGAGAAAGTATTCGATATAACCTAGAAGGAATTTTTAAAGACACGATTTGGCAATGTTCTGCAGATCAAATAAAATTTGCTTGCGGTAGAGCAGTTGAAATGAATTTTGATTTGTTTGTCGGCGGCCTTCAAATGCGAAAGGAATCATTTCAATTTAATGATTTTCTTTCAGAAGAATACCCGATTTTAGAGGAAAACCAAAGAAAAAAACTTTCAGAACTATTTGTTAAATCGAGAATAAAAACTTCGGAAATTGAAACGATTCGCAAAGTAATAAGCTCGAATAATCCTGAGGTGTTTTTGAATCTGATCTACCAAATTCAAATGACAAGAACATTTGTTGATACAATTATAAATTCAGGTGAACGCGCTGCCAATGTTGTTCAAGATTTAAAATCCTTCATCAAGGACCCCAAAAATTCAGGGAAATCGGTTATTAATATAAGGAAAAATATAGCGTCGGTGCTTAATATCTTCAATTATGAAATTCAGCGAAATGCGGAATTGGTATATATCGTTGATGATGATCTCGAAATTGAAGGTTATGAAATTCGTTTGTTTCAGTTATGGTCAAACTTGATTAAAAATGCATTGGAGTCAATTGAAGAAACTGAATCTCGAGGAGAATTAAGAATTTTTTCTAATAAAACAGAAAACGAAATTATTGTTTCAATCGAAAATACAGGCAGAGAAATACCAGTTGAAATTAAGAATCGAATTTTTGAGAAGTTTTTTACAACGAAAGCCGATCGGAATGGCTCGGGATTAGGGCTATCTATTGTTAAAAATGTCATCGATGAGCATGATGCAAAAATTTCAGTTACATCAAATTCAGATGCTACATGTTTTAGTGTTTCGTTTAAAGTGAAATGAATTAATTAACTAAATGATTTATATGATAATCCTTAATTTCTATTTTTACTAAGCATGTTAACTGAAGAAGTAAAACTGAAAGATCTACTTGAAAACTCTATCGAAATGATTCACCAATTAGATGAATCAGGTCATATTAGATGGGTTAATCGTTCTTGGCGTGAGAATTTAGAAATTGGAGATGAGAATTTAACTGGTCAGCATTTGGTTCAATTTCTTACAGAGGAAACTATGGATGAATTCAAAGCTGTGTTTCCTGAGCTACAAAAAGGAAATCGGATTGAAAATTTAAATTGCACATTCAAAACACGTTCCGGAAAAATCATCAACTTAATAGGCCGAACTATTCCCATTTTTGAAAATGGAAAAGTAATCGGTAGTCAGGCATTTTTGCAAGATGTTACAAAACTATTGGCAGTTCAAAATGAAATAAAACAAATTCATGATTTACAAGGCATTTTGATGAATATTTCGAACCGTTTTATCAATCTGAACTTTGAAGAATTGGATTATGCAATCGATCAATCTCTTCAGGAAATTGCCCATTTTTCCAATGCTGATCGCGCTTATGTTTTTCGTTACGATCTAGAAAATAAATTATGCTGCAATACTCATGAATGGTGTGCTCCTGGAATCAGCCCACAAATTGAAAACAACCAAATCATTAAACTAGTTGAAATGCCTTATTGGTTTGGAAAACATTCCAGAGGCGAATTAGTTGAAGTTAGTGATGTATCAGCTTTAACCGATGAGCGAATCAAATCAATGCTCAAAACCGATGGAATTCAGAGTTTTCTTACAATTCCTATGATGGACGAGAAAAATGTTATTGGTTTTATAGGTTTTGATGTTATTCGTAAGCAACGATCTTTTCGTAAGGAGGAAAAGGAAATTCTTGAGCTTTTCTGTCAAATGTTAGTAAACGTTATCAATCGTATAAAGAATTTGGAGGAGCTGAAGAAATCCAAAAAAGAAATAGAACGAATTAACGAAAATCTAGAAAATGAAGTTTTAGAAAATACTAG
>JBIIVA010000073.1:0-11124 GCA_044339705.1 Crocinitomicaceae bacterium | reverse complement strand
CATATTTTTGTTCGATAGCCAGAAAAGAATCATCTTCTTCGTTGCAGTCATATTGGCATATTCGTATATGCCTTAATGAACTGCGCCTAGATTCTAATCCTTTTCTGACTTTTTCAGCAGACCCTAACTAAAAGGAAAAAATCATTTCCTCTTCGTCATATACTTCCCTTCTTGAGGGACATAGAAAAAAGAATACAACAACTCTTTTGTTGAAGTAATAACAGGTTCAAATGTATTCAAATCGGCATCTTTTGGGATAGCTCCAAGGTTTGCTCTCATTACCTGAATATCTTTAAAAGACGAATAACTTCCAGGCGCATAATTAAATGAATAGCATTCACTTTTTGTTGTTCCCATTCCATCAAAATTTCGGAATTCAAAAACACGTCTTGGCGTTCCATTGATGATTGTAAAAAAGTCCTTGAAACTAGAATTTCGTATTCGAAAATCAATCAAAATATCTTTGTAATGATTAGAACTTATGTTTTCAAAATTCACTTTCAGCGGCAAAAGTGGAGAGGAAGCTACGACAATGGGTGGTGAGATTAAATCTTTGGCGCCATCATAGTAAAAGAAAAAATTGAAGTTCCCCAAGTATCCGATTTCAGCACGTTTAGCCGGGTTGGGTGAGTTCGCAGCTTCTTCAATCGCGAAATTCAATCGGTTAACGGTAATGATTGCGTCTTGTTTATCGTCACCATCCAAATTTTCTTTGTAAATCTTCAATTCATAATTTTCATTGACTAAAATGCGTAATTGCGCTTCCACGTGTCTTTTGGCATAGGTATCTAAATCGCCGTGGTCTTCGGGAAGTTGACTTTCATTGATTACGATTCCCTGATCTACCTGACCTTCTTCGCAGGAAATGCAAGTTAAAAGTAAAAAGCAAAGAATAAGAAATTGGATGAATTTCATGATACAAAGATAGAGTTATTGGTTTGACTTTTACTAATCCAAGTAATGAATTCCTTATCAGAATGTATGGCGAAAGTCAAGGTATTTTTAAACGACAAATTTCTACTTCAAGAAAATAAGATTTAAAAAATCAAGGTTTTTGAATCGCAAAGGATAAAGATAGGTTTATTGATTTGACTTATTTGAAATACAAGCACAATCTTAATTAAACCTGACATTCGAAAGTGAAATTAAAATTACCTTCGGCGGTTCTTGCACGGTCAAATTCATTAAAAAACCTTTTAGACAAGATGTTTAAACGAAAATGTAATGGGCTATATTGAGAAGAAACAACAACGATAAACTGGTATTAATGCAAAGTAAATTCAAATGCTTTTGTTAAACAAATGATTTCGTCTAGTCAACTTTTTAATTCTAAACTTACATATCAAATGAAGTAAATAGTATATTTGTTCGGGATGCAACTAACTTGTCAATTTAAACATTTTCAGGAACTATCAACCTCTGAATTTCACGACATCATTGCCGTTCGGTTAAAAGTTTTTGTTGTAGAACAAAATTGTTGCTATCTCGACCTCGACGGAAAGGATAAAAAATGTTACCATGCCATTGGCCGAGACGAAAAAGGTAATATTTTAGCCACATCACGTATAGTTCCGCCTGAAATTTCATACGAAGATGTATCAATTGGTCGCGTAGTTATCGACGAAAGCATCAGAGGGAAAGGACTTGGACATGAATTAATGAACCAATGCATTGAATTTATTCAAGTCGAATTTGGCGCAGTTCCAATTCGTATTTCAGCTCAAAAGCATTTAGAAAAATTTTATAATGGTCACCTGTTTTTTTCAACAGGTAAAGAATATTTGGAAGATGGTATTCCCCACGTTGAAATGTTACTTACTCCGCTAATTTAAAACTATGAAAAAGGTATTGATTTCTTTTACTTTGTGCGTGACGCTATTTTCTTGTGTGTC
Organism: Crocinitomicaceae bacterium; assembly: GCA_044339705.1. Lineage (GTDB taxonomy): Bacteria > Bacteroidota > Bacteroidia > Flavobacteriales_D > Crocinitomicaceae > UBA952. Next base: position 9,232 of record JBIIVA010000073.1, on the reverse strand, counting down.
CTCAAAAAAAACAGATTCAACTGAAAAAAATTACGGAACTATAAACAAGGAATATTTGGACCCAAATATTAAACCACAAGATGACTTTTTTCAATTCTCTAATGGAACATGGATTAAAAACACCGAAATTCCGAGTACAGAATCCCGTTGGGGAAGCTTTAATGAATTAGACCTTTCGAATAAGAAGAAATTGATCAATATTTTAGAAGAAGCTAAAAAGAACCCTGGCGCAAAAGGCTCTCAAAATCAGATTTTAGGAGATTATTACGCCGCTTACATGAACATGGAGATTAGAAATAAGAGTGGCTTCAATGGAATAGAGGCTGAATTAACTCGGATTCAAGAAATGAATCGAAAAGATTTTTTGGTAGAGATCATTTCCGAACATCACAAAGATGGTATTAATAGTGTTTTTGGATTTGGAATCGGACAAGACTTGAAAAATGTCTCAAAAAACATAGCATACCTTAGTCAAGGTGGTTTGGGACTTCCAAATAAAGAATATTACACAGATGAAAAGAAAAAGGACATACTAAACGAATACGAATTGCATATTGCTCGTTGCTTCCAAGCAATTGGAAAAACAGAGGAGCAAGCTAAAGATATCGCACAGCATGTATTGGTATTTGAAAAGAAATTAGCCTCAGTCATGCTTTCAAAAGCAGAAATGCGAATTCCAGAGAAAGTATACAATAAGAGGAGCTTGAGAGAAATTAGCTCCATGACTGGGACTTTTGATTTTCGGTATTACTTGAATCTTTTAGGTTGTGCATCTCCCGATTCAATTGTGGTTGACAACCCTGACTTTATTCAAACTTTTGCTGACATGGTTGAATCAACCGACATGCATACATGGAAACATTACCTTTCATGGAAAGTCATTCGTCATTATGCCAAACATTTGGATCAAAAATTTGTCGATTTAAACTTTGATTTTTACGGTAAAAAACTGAGTGGTAAAAAATCCATGAAACCCTTAAATGAAAGTGCTATTGATGAAATAACTGATATGGAATTTGCCGAATTACTTGGTAAAGCTTTTGTCGAAAAACACTTTTCAAAAGCAGCTCAAGATCGCGTTAATTCAATGGTTGACAATCTATTAATTGTTTTCCAAGATCGGATTAAGAATTTGGAATGGATGAGTGATATAACCAAGAAAGAGGCGTTGAACAAACTCAATTCCATTGGTCGCAAATTAGGCTTTCCGAGTAAATGGGAAGATTTCTCGAAACTCAATTTTTCTGCTTCCGACTATTTAGGTAATATCAAAGAAGTGAATCGCTATTCGGTGAAAAAGAATTTTGAAGAATTGAGCAAACCGGTCGACAAAGAAAAATGGGGAATGCCTGCGCATATGGTAAATGCTTATTATCATCCACTTTTAAATGAAATCGCTTTTCCAGCAGGAATCATGCAACCTCCCTTTTTTGATGAAAACGCGGAGGACGCTGTAAATTATGGTCGAATTGGAATGGTGATAGGGCATGAATTCACACACGGTTTTGATGATATGGGTTCAAAATTTGCCGCTGATGGAACCTTTAAAAATTGGTGGACCGACGAGGACCGTTCGTTATTTGAAGAGAAGACAAAAATCTTGGGGGAGACCTATTCTGCTTTTTGTCCCTTGGAAGGCAACTGTGTAAATCCTGAATTGACTATGGGAGAGAACATCGCAGATTTGGGTGGTTTAACCATGGCATATTATGCTTATGCGCGAACAGATGAATTTAAAAAGAATGAAATTCGAGAAGGCTTTACCCCTGCTCAACGTTTTTTTATTGCTTACGCTCAGTTGTGGAAAATCAAATACACGGATGAAGAGATGAAAAACAGAATTGCAAACGATCCTCACTCTCCTGGAATGTATCGTGTAAATGGGCCATTGAAAAACTGCCCAGAGTTTTTTAACGCATTCACGGTTGAGGAAAACCGACCAATGAGAAATAACTCTAAAAAAATAGCCAAAATTTGGTAGTGAAAATGATTATTCTAGTCGCTCGAATTTTTAATTTAATCAAAGTAAAATCAATTTGATTTTTGATTTTCTTGAGATGCATAAAAAATGAATGAAATTGCTACTTCAATTCGGAAAAACCTTCAAGCTGCGAAATTTACATATTTCATCATAGCTTATTCTTTATTTATATTTATTGGAATTACGATTTCTGAGAATGAATCCTTTGTTACCGATTTAACCTTAACAAAATTTGGCGCTCCAACAGCAATTGAAATTTTCGGAGGGAAATATTGGGGTGTAATAACAAATAGCTTTGTTCACTTTCAAATTTGGCACCTTTTCATAAACTTATTTGCCACGTTACTAATTGCGTCCTATGTAGAACGAAGAATTGGTTTTTGGAGGCTTTTTGTTTTTGGACTCATCGCATCAATGATAACCTCTTCTTTTCAAGTATCACTTTCCAACGATGCGGGAATAGGACTTTCAGGGGTTAATTACGCTCTATTTGGATTTATTTTCGGAAAGACCTTTATCGATCAACGTTTCAGAATTTTAACCAAAAACCTCGCATTATTTGTGATGGTTTTATTCATTCCTTTTTGCGAGTTGATGAACCGATATGGAAATTGGAATATTGCAACAATTGCTTTGACATCAGGTTTAGTTTTTGGGATTTTCTTTGCAGGTATATTTTCAAATTTTAAATCCATATCAATTATTGTGTTGATTTCCATGGCTTTATTTTCAATCATAAGTTTATTTTATTCCCCTTGGTCTGCCGAATGGAATTGCTCCAAAGCGATGAAATCACATGAAAAAATGCACCTTAAAGAAGCCAAAAAATACTACATAATGGCAGTGAATATTAATCCCGAATCACAATGTGCAAAAGATAATTTAAGAGAAATCAAAATTGCAGAATTGTCAAAAAAAGCATTAATACTTCACGAAGAACAAAAATACATCGAAGCTGGAAAAGTTTACGATGAAATTTTGAAAATAGATTCCAAAAACAGTTGGGCACAAGAAAATAAAAGTCGTCTCCCTTGAGATAGTAACTTTTTCATTTCCAATCAAAAGACTGAAATTATTTAAAAATTGTCTAAGAAATTTGTATTTATATGTATACAAAATCAAATTCTTTGCTAATTTTAAGCGACAAATTATAATCAAATGAGCGAAACAGCAAAAATAGAACTAGATGGAAAAGTTTATGAACTTCCTGTTATTGTTGGGTCAGAAAATGAAAAGGCAATCGACATTTCTAAACTCAGAGACTTAACGGGTTATGTGACATTAGACACTGGCTACAAAAACACGGGAGCGACCAAAAGCTCCATCACATTTCTTGATGGAGAGGAAGGTATTCTTCATTACAGAGGATATCCAATTGAGCAATTAGCGGAGCAAGCTTCGTTCATTGAAGTTGCATATCTTCTCATTTATGGAGAATTGCCTACTCAAATAGAATTACATGATTTTGAAGAAAGTATAAAGAAGCATACATTGGTTCATGAGGATATGAAGCAATTTTTTGAGGCTTATCCTGCTCAGGCGCATCCGATGGGTGTATTGTCCTCGATGATTTCTTCTTTATCAACTTTTTACCCAGAATCATTAGATCCCAACAGAAGTCAAGAGAAGAAAAATCTAACTGTTCACCGTTTGATCGCAAAATTGCCAACGTTGGCAGCTTGGGCTTACAAAAACTCCATGCGTCACCCATTTATGTACCCCAGAAATGAATTTGACTATTGTAAGAATTTTCTAAACATGATGTTTGCAATGCCAACGGAGGATTACAAAGTTGATCCAGTTATAGTTGATGCCCTAAACAAGCTTTTAATTCTTCATGCAGATCACGAACAAAATTGCTCTACTTCAACTGTTCGTATCGTTGGTTCTTCTCAAGCCAATTTATATTCAACTGTTTCTGCTGGTATTTCAGCTCTTTGGGGTCCACTTCATGGTGGTGCAAATCAAGAGGTAATTGAAATGTTAGAACAAATTCACAACGATGGTGGAAATGTTGATAAATGGGTTGCCAAAGCAAAAGACAAAGAAGATCCTTTCCGTTTGATGGGCTTTGGGCATCGTGTATATAAAAACTTTGACCCAAGAGCTAAAATTATTAAAAAGGCATGTGATGACGTTCTAGAAAAACTAGGAGTCAACGATCCACTATTGGATATTGCTAAAAAATTAGAAAAAGTAGCGTTGGAGGACGAATACTTCAAGGCAAGAAATCTCTATCCCAATGTTGATTTCTACTCTGGTATCATATATAAAGCAATTGGTATTCCCACAGAAATGTTTACGGTTATGTTTGCTTTAGGTCGTTTACCAGGATGGATAGCCCAATGGAAAGAAATGACTGAAAACAAAGAACCTATAGGTCGTCCACGTCAAATTTATATTGGTAAGACTTCCCGCGATTACGTGGAAATCGGAAAAAGATAAGATTAAGATTAATTTTTTTTATTGTATAAGTTTTCATACTGATTAATCCAATCAGTTACTGAAATCTTTTTGATCAATTTCCCGATTAATTCAAAAGGAATATCTTGCATTTTCTTAAAACGAATGCAGGATTTTCCCATGTCAAGTTTTGATTTAGAGAAGTTTGGAAATTCATTTACAAACCAATGCCTTAAATCTAGATTGGCATAAATCCCCATGTGGTAAAAGGCAATGAAATTCTTTTGGGAAGCGATATTCATGAATGGAAGCGGAAGTTTGGAATCACAATGATAACCATTCGGATAAATGGAATGAGGAACAACGTAACCAATCATTCCATAATTAATACATTCTTCAAATCCTACGGGAAGATTGGTTAAAATAGCTTCTCTAAGTTGATTGAATGCCTCTCTCCTATCTTCAGGTATATTAACTAAGTATTCGGAAACAGTCACTATTAAATTGTTCGACCAGGATAAACCTTCAACGCTTCTCTTAGAACAGCTACCGCATTTATCAGTGAATCCTTATTTAAAACATAAGCGATTCTGGCTTCCTGTTGTCCAGCACCTTTCGTTGAATAAAACCCATTAGCCGGAGCCATCATAACGGTTTGACCTTCAAACGAATATTCTTCAAGTAGCCATTGACAGAATTTTTCTGCGTCATCAACCGGAAATTTAGCAACACAATAGAATGCTCCGCTCGGTTTTGGACAGAATACGCCAGGAATTGAATTTAATCCATCCACCATGATGTTTCTGCGTTCTTCGTACTCTGAAACGACATTGTCGAAATAGGTTTGCAGTGTATCCAAAGCTGCTTCAGCAGCAACTTGATCTATTGTTGGAGGTGAAAGACGTGCCTGTCCAAACTTTAATGCTGAAGACATCACTTCTTTGTTTTTTGAAATCATGGCACCAATTCGTGCACCACACATGGAATAACGCTTGGAAACAGAATCGATCATGATTACATTGTTTTCAATTCCTGTCAAATTCATTACTGAAAATGGAACAGCCCCATCATAACAAAACTCACGATAAACCTCATCTGCAAATAAAAACAAATCGTGTTTTTTAACTATATCCCGTAATTGCTCCAATTCCTCTTTTGTATACAGGTAACCGGTTGGATTACCCGGATTACAAATCACAATCGCCTTCGTTTTGGAAGTAATTTTCTTTTCAATTTCCTCAACAGGAGGCAAAGCAAATCCATTTTCAATATGAGCTGTAACCGGCACGACTTTAAGCCCAGCAGTTACCGCAAATCCGTTGTAATTCGCATAAAATGGTTCCGGAATGATAATTTCATCTCCGGGATTACACGTGGTCATAAAACCAAAAATCAAAGCCTCAGACCCACCAGTTGTGATGATGATATCCTCAGGTTGAACGTTTATTCCGGTTTTCAGATAGTATGCAGAAAGTTTTTTTCGATAGCTTTCAAAACCAGCAGAATGACTGTATTCCAATACTCTTCCCTGGAAATTCTTTACAGCATTGAGCGCAACTTCCGGAGTTTCAATATCTGGTTGACCAATATTCAAGTGATAAACTGTTGTTCCTCGTTTCTTGGCCGCTTCGGAAAAAGGAACTAATTTACGTATCGGTGAAGCAGGCATGGCAACCGCCTTATCTGAAATTTTAGGCATAATCTATTTTTTGTGTGACAAAATTAAAGAAATTTACTTCTTCATCAAATATTCAACAGCAGCAGCAGCATTCACAAATCCAGCTGAAATGGAAACATCTTTCATGGTTCCAGTTGCATCTTTACCTTCTTTACCAGGAATCGAAATTGATTTCGTGTAAGGTATCGCTGTTTTCATCAAAACCTCCTTAACTTGTGCTGCTGTCAACTCAGGAAAATAACCTCGAATCATCGCAGCGACACCAGCAGTCGCAGGACAAGCCATACTTGTACCAGAAGCATCTTCATAACTTGCGTTTGGAACAGTTGAATAAATATCCACACCTGGAGCAAAAACATCTACTGTTTTAGAACCATAATTTGAAAAGTCTGCCAATAATTTTTTCTTTTTCGAACTGCTCGCCCCTACTTCAATCCAATTATCAGCAATTGTTGCGTCGTTTAGAATACGCGTTGGGTATGAATCTTCAATGTCTTTGTTTTTTGCGTCATTACCAGCAGCATGAACAAACAATACATCCTTACTTTTTGCATATTTGATTGCGTCATCAACTACATCCTTATTCGGTGTATAATATTTACCAAAAGACATATTTATCACTTTCGCCCCATTATCAACTGCGTAACGAATAGCATTTGCTACATCTTTGTCGCGCTCGTCACCATCAGGAACGGCTCGTAAAACCATTATTTTAGCGTTAGATGCAATTCCATCAATTCCGATTCCGTTTCCTCTTTTTGCAGCGATAATTCCAGATACGTGTGTTCCGTGCATCGCATCCGGACCTTCATATCGATTGCAACCATAGTATCGCTCCGACATGTCATTTGGATTATCACCAACAATTGCTCTTCTCACGCTATCAGCATCAATCGAATTCATTTTGATTAGTCCTCCAAATGTTTCTTTAGCAGATGTAAGTTCTTTGTCTAATTTATCTGGCGGGTAAACCAGCATGATTGTTCCAATTCGTTTTTTAATTTTCGCTTCCATTTCATCCTTCGGAACATAAACTTTATTGGTCTTTTTACTGAAAACACCGTTGGAAGCTGCTTTTACATTGTCTATGTAATTCGAAAGCATAACTACACCTTGGTATTGTTGCTGATTTTTAGCGTTTTCTTTATCCAAATCTCCCTTTAATTTCAAATACTTTTCATGTCGGGACCTATCTTCAGTGTTTAAAGAACTAAGATCTTTTCCTTTAAAATAATTGGATTCCATGCGACACATACGAGCCAATTCCAATGCCTCCTTATTAATATCTTCTTTGGAGCCACCTAGAAAAGACCATCCATGAACATCATCCACGTAACCATTATTATCGTCATCAATTCCATTATTCGGAATTTCATCTTCATTCACCCAAATGACATCTTTTAAATCAGGATGATCCGTTTCAACACCGCTATCAATTACTGCAACAATGACATCTATTGGTGTTTTACCTGATAATAGCCTATAAGCCTTTTCAGCTCCAACACCAAAAACCTTATCCGTACTAGGATCTTTCAAATACCAGTTCAATTCTGCCGCCGGCTTTGGGGCTTCAATTTTCTTTGATTCTTGCGCATTCAACTTCCAACAAACAAGCGCTGCGGAAACAAAAATAAAATTCTTTAACATGTGTGATTTTTTTTAACGGCAACGAATTTACGGAATTTCAGGGCTGAATAAATAAAATTGATAAGATTATAAATACAATTTTCGACTTCAATGAAATCAAAACTTTATTTTTGTGATTCAAAAAATCAAAACTATGAGCAACATCGAACGCATACAATGTTTAATTATTGGATCAGGACCAGCAGGATATACGGCAGCTATTTACGCGGCGAGAGCAGATATGAAACCAGTTCTTTATCAAGGACTGCAACCAGGAGGACAACTTACAACAACAAACGAGGTGGAAAACTTTCCGGGATACCCAACAGGGGTTACGGGACCAGAAATGATGATACAATTGGAAGAGCAAGCCAAACGATTTGAAACAGACGTTCGCCCAGGTTTTATTACCAAAATTGATTTTTCAGGAGAAGTACACAAGTGTTGGACAGACGACGGAAAAGAAATTCATACAGATACGGTAATCATTTCTACCGGTGCTTCTGCGAAATATTTGGGATTGGAAAGTGAGCAAAAATACCTTCAATTAGGAGGTGGAGTTTCTGCCTGCGCTGTTTGTGACGGTTTTTTCTATCGTGGTCACGAAGTTGTAATTGTTGGTGCCGGTGACTCAGCTTGTGAGGAAGCTCATTACTTATCCAAACTATGTAAAAAAGTAACTATGCTTGTTCGTAAAGATGAATTTAGAGCTTCTAAAATCATGGCAGATCGCGTGAAAGCTGTTGAGAACATTGAAATTCTATTCAACACAGAAACTTTGGAAGTTTTGGGTGATGGAGAAGTTGTTACGGGCGCAAAAGTTATTAATCCCATTACAAAGGAAGAAAAAGTAATCCCTTGCACCGGATTTTTTGTCGCAATTGGACACAAACCGAATACGGATGTGTTCAAGGATTTCATCAACTTAGATGAAACCGGTTACATCAAATACGAACAACCGGGAACGAGTAAAACGAATGTTGCAGGAGTTTTTGTAGCAGGAGACGCAGCTGATAAAACTTACCGTCAGGCGATTACAGCAGCTGGAACGGGATGTATGGCGGCGTTGGATGCTGAGAGATATTTGGCTGCAAAGCATTGAATAAATAATAATTAGAACAGTAGTTTTCTCTTCTTCAGGCTAATCTTTACAAACAATTAATTTGTAAATAACAATTAATTGAACACTTTTAAAATTAGTGTTATATATTTTTTTTGAGCCGTTTTTAAGTTGTCTTTATTCAACAAAAAACAATTAGATATTATTTCAATTATTCTCTATTCCTATGGAACTCGAAATCAAATAAAATTGAGATTACATTTAACAATGTGGAGTAAAAGAGTAAAAAACTAAAAATCAAAAGCGCAACTAATCTAATATTTATTAGTTACGCTTTTTAAATGTGGAACTCTCTGACATTTTTTCGAACCCCTTTTTGGAAGATTTGAATAAATTGAGTATCCTTTATAAGACAATTTATGAGTCTAAATGAGTTCAGTGAAAAAACTTCTCAAACATTTCCCTATCATTAATTTTAAATAAT
>JBIIVA010000072.1:0-11197 GCA_044339705.1 Crocinitomicaceae bacterium | reverse complement strand
CAGAAGTGGGAATTACAGAACCAACAACAACTTTTTCTGCAGGTTTTGGCGCTGCATTTCTTCCACTACATCCGGCAAAATATGCAAAATTGTTAGGAGAAAAACTTGCAGGTACAAACATAAACGTGTGGTTAATTAATACAGGTTGGTCAGGCGGATCTTATGGTATTGGAAGTAGAATGAAGCTTTCTTACACCAGGGCCATGATTACGGCAGCATTAACAGGTAAATTAGATAATATCAGCTTTGAAAAACTACCTGTTTTTGATTTAGCAATTCCCACATCTTGTGAAGGAGTTCCTACAGAGTTGCTAAATCCCCGAAACACTTGGTCTGATAAGGAGGCATACGATAAAACAGCAAATAGTTTAGCTAGTAAATTTGTTGCCAATTTTGAAAAATTCGCATCTGAAACGAGTTCTGAAATTTTAGCCGCTGCTCCAAAGGTAATGGTGAAATAAAACCTTATAGCAATTAGGTGTTGAAAGTTCCTCAAGAGGAACTTTTTTTATTTTTAGAACTTTACAAAACAAAAAAAGAGGCTGCCTTTTTGAGACAGCCTCTTTAAACTCTTTAATGAAAAGATTTAACGTTTGTGCATAGGTTCATCCGAAACAGTTAGTTTCTTTCTTCCTTTACGGCGACGAGCAGCTAGAACGCGACGACCGTTCTTGGTTGCCATTCTACTGCGAAACCCGTGCTTGTTTCTTCTCTTTCTTACCGATGGTTGAAACGTTCTTTTCATAATATTTTAACTTAAATCGTGATCAAAATTGGAATGCAAAGATAATATATTTTTCTTATTATCAAACGTGTTCTTGAAATTTTACCTAAACTTTTCGTTGATATTTTGGATAATTGATAAAAAAGAGGTTATACAATGGTAACCTCTTTTCTAATTTCTGAAATATATTATTTTTTAATTTGAATTTTCTTCAAAACAATTTTATCTGTTCCAACTATTTTTAAGCTATAATTTCCATTAGCAAAACTACTTAAGTCTAAATTCATGGGATTACCATAAATCGTCCATTTAGAAACAATTCGTCCAGATGCATCAACTAATTCCAGCGATTTATAGTTAACAAGTGTTTCTCCACTAATTGATAAAGAACCATTTGTTGGATTTGGATAAACAATAAGCAACTCATCGTTAACTTCATCGATTGTAGCACAGTTATCAACCGTGATTGTAAAAGAAATAGGATTCCCTGTACATCCATTCAATGTGGGAGTAACTGAAACAGTTGCTGTACCTGTTGCGCTTGGTGTAAATGCTGAAATATTGCCAGTTCCTGTTGTGGCTAGTCCTATTCCTGAATTTGAGTTTGACCAATTGTATGTTGTGGTAGAGCTATTTCCTGAAAAATTAATAGCTGTCAAGGAATTACCAAGGCATACAGTTTTATTACCTGGATTATTTACTGTCGGTATTGGATTAATTGTTGCAACTGCTGATAATCTAGGCGATGAACAACCATTTGAGACAACTTCCGCATAATAGGTTGTAGTTGAAGAAATAGAAGGAGTGTTCCAAGGTGATCCTGTTCCAACAAGTGTTCCGCCGGTAGCCGCAGCATACCAATTAACTGTTCCTATTGGAGCTGTTGCGCTTAATGTAACGGTTCCTGCACCACATCTATTTCCTGGTGTTGTAGATGTTAATGTAGGTGTGCTATTCACCGTAATGTAATTTGTCTGATTAGAAGTATTGCTACCCAATGAATTGGTAACTGTTAATGACACATTATAAGTTCCTGATGTTGCATAGGTTACAGATGGGTTCTGAGCTGAACTCGTTGAAGGTGTTCCACCCGCAAATGTCCAAGCATAAGTTGTTGGACTTCCCGTGGAAGTACTGGTGTACTGCACGGATTGCCCTGTGCATGAGGTAGAGGTTGGAGTTGAAGTAAAGCTAGCAGTTGGAGCAGTTGTTACTCCAGTTCCTGTTATATTAATATTATCAATAAATAAACGATTTCCCCAACCCGCAATATTTTTAAATTGAATTATAACACCATTTTGACCTGCATAAGCATTCAAATCGATTGTCTCTGTTCTCCATTGCGCAGTTGATGGCGTAAAGACCGTTGTTTGTGCCGCAGCGGTTGGTAAATTTCCGGTGGCAATTGTTGAGCCAGTTTTGTTGTACACAGTTGTGAAAGTTGTTCCGCAATCCGAAGAAACAAGAACTTGAAGTCCATCAAAATTGTTAGTACTGTACGCAGCATAAGCAACATTAAATGTCATGCTTGAAGAAGTAAAAGGAGATAAATCAATTTTTGGTAATTGAATAACATCTTGATTTGGACGATCATCAAAGTTAAAATTGTCAAAAACCATTGCATTTCCTGCTGTGGGAGCCACTCCGATTGTTGCATTTCTTGCCCATGTAGTTGCACCACCATCTGTATTTGTAATTGTCCAGCTCGTTGTTGGAGGGAAAGTTGCGCCTGTGAAGCCTTCCGTGAATGGTAAAGCTAATCCGGAACCTGTAGAAACAGTAATGTAGTTTGTTTGATTTTCACTATCTGTTCCAATTGCATTTGAAACTGTTAATGAAACCGCATAAGTTCCAGATGTTGAATAAGTTACTACTGGGTTAGCGAGAGTGCTTGTTGCAGGATTTCCTCCTGCAAAAGTCCATGAATAACTTGTTGGATTACCTGTAGAAGTACTTGTAAACTGAACTGATTGACCAGTACAAACCACTTGATTATTTGCTGTGAAATTGGCAGTTGGTGCGGTTGGTGTGTTATTTTGAATATAAATTCCATAATCTTCTACATCACCAATTGTAAATGCGGAAGTACAATTTCTCTTACCTGCAGTTATAGTTGCTGCATCGGCCATTACTCTCATTCTTAAAAGTGTATTTGTCACTGCTGATGCTGGAATGGTTACGTTAGCAGATAAAGTTTGTGTATTCAAGGCAGATTGAGTTCCTGCCGCAATACTTCCAGAATGAACTAGTTCTGCCGGATTTGCGAAAACGCCATTATTATCATAATCAATATATACTTCAAAACGTTCAGATCCAGAAGGGCCAGCATTTGCAGTAATACTTAAAGGATACGTATTTCCGGCTTGAACAATTGTATTTTCTGAACATACAAAATTCGTGTAAGCGACGTTTATCAGTGAATTCGTAGTATTACTAATTGTATTGAATGCAACTTTACTAATTGTTTGACCAAAATTGTTAGCATTTGTCGAAGTTGGTGTACAAGCATTTGTTAAAGATCCTGCAAGCACAACATAACCGGGTTTTGTTAACGTATTTGTTCCTTGAGCGGTTGTTACTGTTAAGGTTACGTCATAAGAACCGGGTACTGTAAAGTTCATTGTTGGATTTTGGGCAGAAGAAGTCAATACAGTTGAACCGTTTGTAAATGTCCAGCTAAATGTGATGTTGCTCCAGTTTGTTTCTGGTAAATAGGTATTTGGAACACAAGCGGATAAATCGAAAAAACTAACGGATTGACCAGAACAAATTACTGAAGATGTTGTCATAAAATCAACAATGGGTGCAGCAACTGGTATTAATGCCAAATTACTTGATGCAAAGAAAGAAGCTCTTGGTCCAGAACATGCTGCAAGAGCTCTTGTTTTTTGATTTGCCGTAAACATATTCATACATTCATTTGATGAATAGTCCATATAATTTCTTGCAAAAAGTGAGTTGGACGAATTGTTATTGCAACTATTTGTTCCTGTTACGTTGCAATCACTTTGACTTCTTCTGTGGGGTGGCGTGTCTGCACAGCAATCTCCCACATCTGAACCGCAACCATTAGGTTGTGAAGGACAATTGTTTCCCGTTCCATCTCCTTCAAAAGTGTGGTATAGGTTCAATGCATGACCTAATTCGTGTGTAGTTGTCATTGAACCACCTGAGGTAAAATTACTTGCCAATATAACCGCTCCATCAATCGATGTGCCGTGAGCACTAGCAGAGTAGGCGTATCCTTGCACCCCAGCACCGCCTTCATTATTGTCAATCTCCGAGACTAAATAGATATTGTAGTATTTTGTTCTATCCCAGGAAATTACAGCTTTTAATTGTGCATCCGTTATTCCATTTGTAGATGAAACTCTTACTCCACTTGCCATGTAAGTTGCGTTTCCCGTCATACTCACACGGTTGATTCCATTTGTACATTGACCACTCGGATTTCTTACTGCCAAAGCAAATTCTATTTCCATATCTACACCATTTCCTGCACCAGCTGTTCCTATTGTTTTACGGTATCGATTATTCAATTCCTTAATAGCTGCACGTATGTCTGAATCACTAACATTTGTTCCTACTCCGACAGCTTCACCTTTGTGTAAAACATGAATAACGACCGGAATTCGATATTGAGCAGCAGTTTTTGTAGCCGCAAAATGCTTAACAAATAATTCAAATTCCTGCATATTTTGAAAGTAGGAAGGATCATTCAACATCTGATTATGAATAATTGAGAAACCACACTTTTCAATTTGATCTTGTGCGAATATTTTAAGTGAAAGCAGAGTTCCGATAATCGCCAGTTTCGAACTTTGTAAAATTTTCTTCATAATAAAATAATTAGATTACGAATATAAAAAATTATAATCTTTAATTTTTATTTTGAAGAAATTAATTCAATTACGTTATTTAGATCGATTATAACTTCGTTCTTTTTACGTTGTCATTAAATCAAAAAAATACTTAATTGAACAAACTATTTATTAATTGGATTAATTATTTCGTTGCTTTCTTTTTTTGCGTTTCTCAGCGCGAATAAGTGATCTCTCAAAGCGTTTTGTTTTACGAGCGTATTTTTTTTCTTTCATATTTTTATTGTGAATTTCTGCTGAAGCACATGTTTTAGTCGAGTCAGGACGATTTACGAGGATTGGTGTGACCTGCCCCAGCGTATTTACATAAGATAAGAGAGTGCTAAAAAGAAATAGAATTGATCTGATATTCATTCATGATATTTTAAAATATACAACAATTATTACGCCACAATTTAATCAATCTGAAAATAAAGAATTTACAAATTCTTTCCGGTCAAAAAGTTGCAGGTCTTCCATTTTTTCACCAACTCCAATGTATTTCACTGGAATTTTCATTTGGTCGCTTATCCCAATGACAACTCCTCCTTTTGCAGTGCCATCTAATTTTGTGACAGCCAACGCATTGATGTCAGTTGCTTGAGAAAATTGCTTTGCTTGTTCAAAAGCATTTTGTCCAGTTGAACCATCGAGAACAAGTAAAATTTCGTGCGGAGCATCTGGAACAACTTTTTCCATCACACGCTTTATTTTACTTAACTCATTCATCAAATTAACTTTATTGTGGAGTCTCCCGGCGGTATCAATAATTACAACATCCGCATTTTGCGATTTTGCCGATTGAAGCGTATCAAAAGCTACACTGGCTGGATCGGCTCCCATTCCTTGCTGAACGATGGGAACATCCACTCGTTTCGACCAAATAATCAATTGATCTACAGCTGCAGCTCTAAACGTGTCAGCAGCACCTAGAACCACTTTTTTTCCAGCTTTTTTAAATTGATAAGCAAGCTTTCCTATTGTTGTGGTTTTTCCAACACCATTTACACCAACAACCATTATGACATATGGATTTCCATCAGCTGGCGGGTTAATTTCCAGTTGACCTTTTTGATTGGAATTATTTTCCTCAAGTAAAGCAGCTATTTCATCACGAAGAACATGGTTCAATTCATCAGTGCCTAAAACTTTGTCACGAGAAACTCTGGCTTGGATACGATCAATAATCTTCAGTGTAGTTTCAACACCGACATCCGAGCTAATAAGAATTTCTTCAAGATTATCTAAAACTTCGTCATCAACTTTTGACTTCCCAACAATAGCTCGAGCAATCTTTGAGAAAAAAGATTGTTTTGTTTTTTCAAGTCCCTGATTAAGACTTTCTTTTTTAGATCGTGTAAAAAAATCAAAAATTCCCATTGGTCAAAAAAAAAGCTCCCTTAGTGGAAGCTTTAAAATTTATTGTTTATCAATTAGTTTTTTGCAAACCACTCTTTCACTTTATCGTTGTGAACGATTTCTTCCTTAAAAGTATATGAGCCTGATTTGTCAGATTTCACCATTTTAATAACCTTGGTGTGTTCTTTACCGCCACCTTTTTGAAGGGAAGCTACTACTTTCTTTGCCATCTTTTAATTATTTAATTTCTTTATGAACCGTGTATCTTTTCAAGATCGGGTTGAATTTTTTGATCTCCATTCTATCTGGAGTATTCTTTCTGTTTTTGGTCGTAATATAACGAGAAGTTCCCGCCATTCCCGAATCTTTGTGCTCTGTACACTCAAGGATTACTTGGATTCGATTACCTTTACTTTTCTTTGCCATTTTCTTCTAACTTTTGCTGTTTCGCAACAGGTTTATTTTAAATATCCTTTTTCACGAGCTTCTTTCAAACAAGCAGTTATTCCTTTCTTGTTTATGGTTCTTAAAGCGGATGTTGAAATTTTCAACGTAATAAATGAATTATCTTCAGGAACAAAAAATTTCTTTGTTACTAAATTTGGGTAAAAACGACGCTTCGTTTTTCTATTAGAGTGAGAAACATTATTTCCCACCATTACTGACTTTCCTGTTAATTGACAAACTCGTGACATGTCTTTTTGTTTTCTTTAAAAATGTAAAAAGCGGTTGCAAAGATAAGTATTTCTTTTAAAATGACAAATAGAAAATCAAGATATTTCAGTTTTTATATAAAGAATTTCAAAAATACTTTGAAATCAATATTTTAGCTAGAATTTCTTGGGTGAAAACTGAGTATGGCATCGCGTAAAAATCGTTGATCCAAGTGAGTGTATATTTCCGTCGTGGTTATTGATTCATGACCAAGCATATCTTGAATTGCGCGCAAATTGGCACCTCCTTCTATTAAATGTGTAGCGAATGAATGCCTAAACGTGTGTGGTGAAATTGTTTTTTTCAAATCAATAGACTTTGCTAATTCTTTTATAATTGTAAAAATCATCACACGAGTAAGCTGACTTCCACGACGATTCAAAAAAACAATGTTTTCATGACCCCTTGTAATTTCTTGATGCCTTCGAATATGGTTGTTATACAATTCAATCTCTTTTTGAACTTGTGGGCTAACAGGAACCAATCTTTCTTTATTTCCTTTTCCAATTACACGAATAAATCCCTCGTCAAAATATAAATTGCTGAATCGAAGGTTTATCAATTCACTTACTCGCAAGCCACAGCTGTATAGTGTTTCGATTATGGCTCGATTGCGGTGACCTTCATTTTTACTTAAGTCAATTGCTGCTATTAGTGCATCAATTTCTTCTATTGTTAATATCTCTGGAAGTTTTCTTCCGATTTTGGGTTGTTCTAGTAATTCGCTTGGGTCATTAGAAATTACATTTTCCAATAGTAAAAACGAGTAAAACTGTTTAATTCCTGAAATTATCCGGGCTTGACTTCGAGCGCTAAGTCCCAAATCAAATAGCTCAGCAATGAATTGTTTTAAATCGTTATATGTTATTTCGGTCGGACTTTTCTGATTTGAAACTGCGAAATCACAGAGTTTAGCAACATCATTTTGATAAGCAAGAATGGAATTTTCAGCCAATCCTTTTTCGATTTTCAGATATGAAACAAAATTCTTAATATCGCGACTCCAATTCGACAAAATGAAATTATTAATTTTAAATGGACCTAATTTAAACTTACTCGGCACACGAGACCCACAAATATATGGTAATGTAAGCTTCGAATCTTATTTAATTGAATTGAAATCAAGAGTTGATTGTGAATTGGAATATTTTCAGTCAAATGTTGAAGGTGAAATCATCAATAAATTACAGAAGTCCGATGCAAATGGAATCGTATTGAATGCCGGAGGTTATTCACACTCAAGTGTTTCCATCCGAGATTGCATTTCAGCTATATCCATTCCAGTTGTTGAGGTTCACATTTCAAATATCGCTGGTCGCGAGTCGTTCAGACATGAATCTTTACTAAGTCCTGTTTGTGTAGGTTGTATTTTTGGATTCGGACTAAAAGGCTATGAGTTGGCGATTCGATTTTTTACTGAGAAATAGCTTTAGAATTAAAAGATAAGAATTTCGAGTTACGAGTTATGAGTTTTTTCAGGTTATATATTATGTCATGAGCTTTTAACTCTTCTCTTCTAACTTCATAAAAAAAATGAACGTTTCCGGAATTTAGGTGTATTCAACATTCTAAAACTAAATTCTATGAAAAAATTTGTTTCCCTATTCGTCGTTACATTGTTAAGTTCTCTATTAACGGCACAGATTAATACACCTAAAAGAAAAGTACAATTAGTAATACTTTTTGATACATCGAATAGTATGGACGGATTAATTGATCAGGCAAAATCGCGTATTTGGGCTATCGTGAATGAAGTTAGTGGACTGAAATATAATGGAGAAACCCCAACGCTCGAAATCGCAATGTATGATTACGGAAATGACGTACTTTCAGCGGCTTCAAATTACATCAGACAGCAAACACCATTCACAACCAATTTGGATGTGGTTTCTGAAAAATTATTTTCGTTGAAAACAAATGGCGGATCTGAGTATTGTGGCGCAGTAATACAAAAATCATTGAACGATTTGACCTGGTCAAATGATCCGAAAGATTTGAAATTGATTTATATCGCCGGTAACGAGCCGTTTAATCAAGGGCCAATTAATTACAAAGAAGTTTGTTCGCAAGCGACATCAAAAGGTGTTTTTGTAAATACAATCTATTGTGGAGATGCACTTCAAGGTATTCGCGAATTCTGGAAAGATGGTGCAACCTGTTCCAATGGGGAATATTTCAATATTAATTCCAATCAAAAAGTAGTTAATATTGAAACGCCATATGACGATCAAATTAATCAGCAAAACATCAAATTGAACGGAACTTATATTGGATATGGATCAACATCATCTTACAATTTGTCGAATCAAGTTGCGCAAGATATGAATGCAGCAGTTCAAAGTAAGGCTGTAGTTTCTGAGCGTATTTTAGTTAAGTCAAAAAAATCAGCTTATAAGAATGTAGACTGGGATGCTGTTGATGCAATGGAAGCGGATACAACGTTTTTAGAAAAAGTAAAAGAGGAAGATTTACCAAAAGAATTAAAAGGAAAATCGAAAGAGGAACAAGAAAAATACATCAAGGAAAAGGCTGAGGAGCGCAACAAAATTCAAACTGAAATCGGACGTTTGGGAGTTGAGCGAGAAAAATACATTCAGGAAGAAATGAAAAAAAGAAACGAGTCGGGTAAAACGGATGATTTTGGTTCAGCTGTTGCAAAAAGTTTGAAAGAAAAAGCAAAATCTTTGGGTTACGATTGAGAAAATGAAACCTTATGCATCCTTTTATTGTTTAAAGAATCATGCAGGAAATAGAGTCGTATTTTAAATCCATTCATCCGGTTTTTGCGGCCTTTCTAGCCACGACATTTACTTGGCTTGTTACCGCCGCCGGAGCAGCACTGGTTTTTTTCTTCAAAAAGATGCATCGCGGATTACTCGATGGAATGCTTGGATTTACTGGTGGAGTAATGGTTGCTGCGAGTTTTTGGTCTCTTTTAATGCCTTCCATTGAAATGTCTGAGAGATTATACCCATCTTTTTCTTGGATGCCGGCAGCGGTTGGTTTTTTGATTGGTGCTTTATTTCTTTTCTTTTTAGATAAAAGTATGCCGCATTTGCACATCAATTTTGCAGATCACGAATCGGAAGGTGTTAAAACGCAGTTGCACAAGACGACATTATTAGTTTTGGCTATTACTTTACATAATATTCCTGAAGGATTGGCCGTTGGCGTGTTGTTTGGGGCTGCTGCACATGGTGTTGAAGGAGCCACGATAGCAGGAGCATTAACGCTTGCAATCGGAATTGGTATTCAAAATTTCCCTGAAGGTTTCGCCGTGGCAATGCCATTGAGAAGAGCAGGAGCAAGTCGATTTAAAAGTTTTTGGTACGGACAGTTATCCGCGATTGTAGAGCCAATAGCCGGTGTTATTGGTGCTGTGGCGGTAATTTATATGGAACCAATTTTACCATTTGCCTTAGCTTTTGCCGCTGGGGCAATGATATTCGTTGTTGTGGAGGAGGTTATTCCTGAAACACAACGTGATAAATATACCGATGTGGCTGTATTGGGATTCATTGGAGGCTTTTTAGTGATGATGATTCTAGATGTTGCTCTTGGTTAAAGTTGTTATTTATCTAACAATCAGATAATTAAGAATTCAGTTTGTTCAATTTTATTATGTATTGATGCTGATACAATTATAATACAATTGTTTTTTTTTTCATTGTTTTCACATTAATTAAGATTTAATTTCTAGATTTAGGCCAAATTTTTAATTTTTACACTGTTTTTTATGAAAAAAATTACGCTTATTACATTTATTTGTGTTTCACAATTTTTGTTTGCTCAAACATCTAAAATAGAGGGTATTGTTGTTGATGCAATGAATTCTGAAGCTATACCAATGGCTAAAATTATAGTTAAAGGTAAAAATTTTGGTGCAGTGTCTGATATTAACGGAAAATTTAATTTGGATTTAGACTTTTCAAATAATGTTTCGGAATTAACATTGATAGTAAGGGCTGAAAGTTACACTGAACAAGAAGTTCAAGTGAAAAAAGAAACAAAGAGTATAAACATTTCGATGAAGCCAATTGATAGAGCTTTGAATGAAATAGTGGTTACCAGCTCTCGTGTTTCAGAAAGGATTTTTGAGTCTCCTGTTAGTATTCAAAAACTTTCCGCCAAAGAAATTTTAGGCACCTCAAGCGGTAATTTTTATGATGGTTTTAAAAATTTGAAAGGTGTCGATATTTCGACTTCAAGTGCTGGATTTCAAGCGGTAAACATGCGGGGTTTTAATACAACAGCTCCTGTTCGTGTCGTTCAGTTTGTTGATGGGATGGATAATCAAGCTCCTGGTTTGAATTTCCCAGTTGGAAACTTAGTTGGAGCTAATCCGCTAGACCTTCAAAGCGTTGAAATTATTACCGGGCCAGCATCAGCGCTGTATGGAGCAAACGCTTTTCAAGGGGTTGTAAACATGATATCTAAAGATCCATATCGTTTTCAAGGTGTATCAGCTGAACTTAAAACGGGAAGTAGAAACTTGATCGAAGGGAACTTTAGATTTGCTCAAACATTAGATAAAAAGGAG
>JBIIVA010000071.1:0-11403 GCA_044339705.1 Crocinitomicaceae bacterium | reverse complement strand
GGTTTGCTCAATCACATCCCGAACGCAGGTTTGACCGCCATTAAATGGAGATTGATAATCAACGAAAGATTTGATGTCAATTACGGCATCTTGAGGACAACTGGAAACACCAACCCTTTTCAAAACGGGAATATCAGGAATGTCGTCACCCATGTAAAGAACTTGCTCGTCCTTAATGGAATGACGAAACAAAATATCGTCGTAACAAGTTAATTTGTTGTGAGTCCTCAAATGCACTTCAGTAACACCAAGTCCTAGCAGTCTGTCTTGAACTTCGATGGAATGTCCGCCTGTGATAATGAAAATCTTATACCTCATTTTCGATGCGTATTGCACAGCATATCCGTCTTTTGAGTTCAAAGCACGGAAATTGTCATCTTTCATCAAATAGACTTTCCCATCCGTAAAAACGCCATCCACATCAAATATGAAGGTGTTGATTTGATTTAATTTCTGCTTATAACTTATCATTTTTTATAGGTGTCAAGAATGCTTGATGTAATAACGTTGTAGATTTCCAAGTGTTTTCCGGAAAGCATCTTTTGATGTTCTTGAATAACTCCCAAATCTCCCCTTCGTGCCGGACCGGTTTGACCTTCATATAAATCTGAATGAAGAAGCTTTTCACATGTTTCTTTCAACAAAGGCAATAAAAGTTTCCAATGCAAACCTTTTTCTTCCAATTCGATTTTTGAAACGTAAGCCAAATGATTCATGAAATTATTCAAAAACACGGCGGACAAATGATATTTTTTGCGCTGTTCTGAATTACAATATTGAAAATCGAACCCAAGTTTGGAACAAAAAAGTTCTAACGCAATTTTTAGGTCATGTTCTTTGGATTCCAGTAGAATAGGAATTTCGTTGCTTTTCAAGTTCCTTCCAAAAGTGAAGGTTTGAAGCGGATAAAATACTGCGCAGTTCGGGTGATTGACATGTTTCAAATCGATTGAGCCGGCGGTGTAAACAACTTTTTGAGTAGGATTAGTTTGCTCAACAATTGTTTTAATAGAATCATCATTTACAGATACAACGATTAAATCCGCTTTCAACGAAGTAAAGTCTTCAACGAATTCAGTTTGAAATTTATCAGCGAGTTCTTTTCCGGTTAACTCATTTCTGCTTGAAATTCCAAGTATTCGAATTCCGTTTTCATGTAAAATAGTTGAAATAACACCCGCAACCTTCCCGGAACCGATGAATGCGACGGATGAAATTTCGGATACAGGAATCATTTACCGTGACACTGCTTGAATTTCTTTCCACTGCCACACGGACAAGGATCGTTTCTTCCAACTTTCGGATCTGCAACTACCGGCTGTCTTTTTTCTTCTTGAGGAAATGAATTTTCAATCGCTTGCTGATACCCTTGTCGACCTTCAAAACGGGGAGGCTGTGTTGAGGATATATTCGAATAGGATGAACTACGCTCATAATTATTTTGGCGGTCTTCCTTATTTGTTTGCTTAAATTCTTGTTCGACTGGAATATCCAATTTCATCAACAGTTCAACAGCCTCTTCATTCAACCGATTTAACATGGATTTGAAAAGTTCATAAGATTCTAATTTATAGATGACTAGCGGATCTTTTTGTTCATATGTCGCATTATTGACCGCCGAACGTAAATCATCCATTTCACGTAAATGTTCTTTCCATTCGTCATCGATTTTCGCGAGAATAACGTTTTTCTCGAAAGATTTAGAAATGATTTTTCCTTCCGTTTTGTAAGCTTCCTCCAAGTTGACAATCAATTGCATTTCTTTTCTTCCATCAGTCAAAGGGAAAACGATGTTCTTGTATTGATGCGACATGGTTTCAAAAACATGCTTGATTTGAGGTAAGCCTTTTGCAGCAATTTTATCGCATTTACGCTCATATTGTTCTCGCATTGCATGATAGATTTTTTCAGTCAAATCAGCTTTTGAAATCGCTTTGAATTCATTTTCATCAATGGGAGATTCAATTCCAATCAAACGAATTAGTTCCATTTCAAATTCTTGAAATTCACTGTTGGCATAAGATTGAACAGTCGTTTCACAAAGTTCATAGAACATGTTATCAATATCAATGGCCAAACGATCACCGAATAATGCGTTTCTTCGTTTCTTGTAAATTGCTCGTCGTTGTGCGTTCATCACGTCATCGTATTCCAACAAGCGTTTACGCATTCCAAAGTTGTTTTCTTCCACTTTTTTCTGAGCACGCTCAATAGATTTTGAAACCATTCCAGCAGTGATAACTTCACCTTCTTTCAATCCCATTCGATCCATCAATTTAGCAATACGCTCTGAACCGAATTTACGCATCAAATCATCTTCCAATGAAACGAAGAATCGCGAAGAACCTGGATCTCCTTGACGACCAGAACGACCTCTCAACTGACGATCTACACGACGCGAATCATGACGTTCGGTTCCGATTATCGCCAAACCTCCCGCTTCTTTCACATTTGGCCCAAGTTTGATATCCGTTCCACGACCTGCCATGTTGGTAGCAATCGTCACAGCCCCTGCAAGACCTGCATTCGCAACAATTTCAGCTTCCTTTTGATGATACTTCGCATTCAAAACTTGATGCTGAATTTTCTTCATTTGAAGCATTCGGCTCAATAATTCGGAGATTTCAACTGTTGTTGTTCCAACTAAAACTGGGCGTCCGGCTGCAACTAACTCTTCTATTTCTTGAATGACCGCATTGTATTTTTCACGAGCAGTTTTATAAACAAAGTCGTCTAAATCCTTTCGAACAACTGGTTTGTTAGTCGGAACTACAACAACATCCAATTTATAAATATCCCAAAACTCATTCGCTTCCGTTTCGGCAGTTCCTGTCATACCTGCAAGCTTGTGATACATTCGGAAGTAATTTTGGAGAGTAACGGTTGCATAAGTTTGTGTTGCAGCTTCTACCTCAACATTTTCTTTCGCTTCGATCGCCTGGTGCAATCCATCGGAATATCTTCTTCCCTCCAAAATACGACCTGTGGATTCATCAACGATTTTCACTTTTCCATCCATGATTACATACTCCACTTCTTTCTCGAAAAGTGTGTAAGCTTTCAATAATTGATTAATGGAATGAATACGTTCAGATTTAATTGAGTATTCTCGAACCAACGCATCTTTTTGTTCTAAATAAACATCCGGCGAAAGATTTTCTTTTTGCAATTTGGCTATTTCCGCACCGATATCCGGCATGATGAAAAATTCGCGATCGTCTTTTCCTGAAACTAAATCAATCCCTTGATCTGTAAGTTCGATGGTATTATTTTTCTCATCAATGACAAAGAACAATTCCACATCAATTTTCTTCATGTGTTTGCCTTGTTCTTGCAAGTAAAAGTTCTCCGTTTTTTGAAGATGAACTTTAATTCCCGGCTCAGAAAGGAATTTGATTAAAGCTCTATTTTTTGGTAAACCACGATGTGCACGTAACAAGGCAATTCCTCCTTCTTCTAACAATCTCTTGGCTTCGTTTTTATCCTCTGGTGGATTGTTGATTGCCACATTTAGCATTTTTTTCGCGTCATTCAAACATTGTTGAACGTATTGTTTTTGAGCATTTACAACCCTTTCGATTCGAGGTTTCAATTCATGAAATTCGTGCTCATCACCTTTTGGTGTTGGTCCAGAAATGATTAATGGTGTGCGCGCATCATCAATTAAAACGGAATCCACCTCATCGACAATGGCGAAATGATGTTTGCGTTGAACCAAATCATCCACATGACCAGCCATGTTATCACGCAAGTAGTCGAAACCAAACTCATTGTTTGTTCCGAAAGTGATATCCGCCATATAGGCATTTCTTCTTTCAGGAGAATTTGGTCGGTGTTTATCAATGCAATCGACTGTTAAACCGTGAAACTGATATAACGGCCCCATCCATTCGGAGTCACGTTTAGCCAAGTAATCGTTTACTGTAACCACATGTACACCTTTTCCTGCAAGTGCATTCAAATAAACTGGAAGTGTTGCAACTAGGGTTTTACCTTCACCCGTTTGCATTTCGGCGATATTTCCCTTGTGCAAAACAGCTCCTCCCATTAACTGAACATCATAGTGAACCATGTTCCACTGGATTTTAGTTCCGGCGGCTGTCCATTCATTATGCCAAATTGCTAGGTTTCCTTCAATGGAAATCCCATCCTTTCTAGCGGCTAATTCACGGTCGAAATCCTGAACATCAACAACTAATTTCCCGTTATTCGCCCAACGAAAAGCCGTTTCTTTCATTACAGCAAAGGCTTCAGGTAAAATTTTTAGAAGCGATTCTTCAATTTGCTCATCAATTTTTTTCTCCAGGCGTTCAACTCGCTCGAAAAGTTCCTCTTTTTCTTCGATGGGTGTATTCAAATCTTCAGCTTTAGCACGAAGTTCCGTCAACTCATCTTCAAGGACTCGCTTCTCATCTAAAACGATTCTTTTGAATTCATTCGTTTTTGCCCTCAATTCATTATCTGATAAAGCTTTTACAGCATCTAAAGCCGCAGTAGTTTGTTCTACATAAGGCCAATATTGTTTTTTATCTTTTGCGCTTTTATCTCCAAAAATCTTTTTTAAAATATCACCAATCATCGATTTTTTTTTTGCGAATGCCAAAGTTAACGATTTAAGTCGATTGAATTCAACAAATACGTTACTTGATGTTAAAAAGTATGGTGGTAATTGATTACTCTTAGAGCCTTAAGTTTTTGGATTAAACCTATCTTTGCAGCATGCATGAAATGATTTTGATTTTAGATTTTGGTTCGCAATATACCCAATTGATTGCGAGAAGGATACGTGAGTTGAATGTGTATTGCGAGATTCATCCTTGGAACAAGATTCCCGAATTAACCTCAAATATCAAGGGAGTTATTCTGTCTGGTAGTCCATTTTCGGTAAGAGATTCAGCTTCACCAAAACCAAATCTCGAGCAAATCAAAGGAAAATTACCCTTGTTGGGAGTTTGTTTTGGTGCTCAATATTTAGCCCATCATTTTGGAGGAGAAGTTCTACCATCTACCATTCGTGAATATGGAAGAGCGCATCTTTCGCAAGTTGATACTGGAAATATTCTTACCAAAGGAATGACGCAAGGCTCCCAAGTTTGGATGTCGCATGGTGATACCATTAAAATTGTACCTGAAAATTATAAAATCATAGCAAGTACAGAAGATGTTGAGGTAGCAGGATATGAAATTGAAGGGGAAACAACTTTTGGAATTCAGTTTCATCCGGAAGTTTACCATTCAACAGAAGGAAAAATATTATTAAAAAACTTCATTGTTGATATTTGTAATTGTTCGTGTGATTGGACACCCGATTCATTCGTGGAAGAAACTACTCAAAAACTTCGCTCTCAACTTGGAAATGACAAAGTAATTCTTGGTCTTTCTGGAGGAGTTGATTCATCAGTGGCGGCTGTTTTGTTACACAAAGCAATTGGTTCCAACTTGTATTGCATTTTTGTAGACAATGGTTTGCTTCGTAAGAATGAATTCGCTTCGGTTTTAGAATCCTACCAAGGAATGGGTTTAAACGTAAAAGGGGTGGATGCCTCTCAAAAGTTTTATTCAGCGCTCAAAGGCATTACCGATCCAGAATTAAAAAGAAAAGCGATCGGAAAAGTATTTGTGGATGTTTTCGATGAAGAATCCAAAAAGGTGGAGGGCGCCAAATGGCTTGGACAAGGCACCATTTATCCAGATGTGATCGAATCCGTTTCAGCTACTGGAGGGCCTTCACAAACAATAAAATCGCACCACAATGTCGGTGGGCTTCCTGATTACATGCAATTGCAAGTCGTGGAGCCACTTCGATTACTTTTTAAAGATGAAGTTCGAAGAATTGGATACTCGTTGAATATCGATTCGCGCATTTTGGGTAGACATCCATTCCCAGGTCCAGGGCTTGGAATTCGCATTTTAGGAGAAATAACTGTAGAAAAGGTTCGAATTTTGCAAGAAGTTGATTCGATTTTTATCGAAGGCTTGAAAGAGGATAAATTATATGACCAAGTTTGGCAAGCAGGAGCGATTTTTCTTCCGATTCAATCTGTTGGAGTGATGGGAGACGAACGAACATATGAAAATGCCGTCGCCCTTCGTGCTGTGACGTCAACCGATGGCATGACAGCAGATTGGTGTCATTTGCCTTATGAATTTTTAGCTAAGATTTCAAATCGGATTATTAATCAAGTGAAAGGAATTAATCGGGTGACATATGACATTAGTTCGAAGCCGCCTGCCACGATTGAATGGGAATAACCATATGCTGCGAAATTTATTCATACTGTCTTTACTATTTATCTGTGAAACTCTGTTTTCTCAAAAGTTTGCGCCTGTTGTGGTTACAAATGAAAAAAAATTCTATCAGCACACCGTTCTAGAAGGAAACTCACTTTTCGGATTGCAGCAGATGTATGAATGTCCTGTAGAGGAAATTTTAAATGCGAATCCAGGTATAGAACGCGGTTTGACGGAAGGACAATTGATTCAGATTCCTGTCATCACAAAATCGATCATGCATACTGTTGAAAAAGGGGAAACGCTTTTTTCAATCGCCCGAAAGTATTTCGTTTCGGTTGATTCAATTGTTTCCAAAAATCCGGGTGCTGAAGTTGGAATAAAAATTGGACAAAGACTGAAAATTTTAAATGCCACTCCAAGAATTCAAATTGATTTACCAAGTGTTTCGAAAGACGTATCCACAAGAAACATTCCAGCTCCAAGCGATTCTGTCCGGGAAAAATTTGTTGTTTCGTTTCACGATTCGATTATTTCACATGTCGTTTTAGCAAATGAAACGATGTATTCGATTTCCAAACGATTCATGGTTCCATTAGAAGATTTGATGAGTTTGAATAATTTGGAAAGTTCTCGCATCTCTCCAGGGCAGGTCATCCGAATAAAATTGAAAAAGGAAAATGTAAATTCGGTTCCCGTTAGACAAGTTCCTCCCGTTTTCGAAGCTAAAAAAGATAGTATTCCGGTTTTCAAATCAAAAGAAATCTACAAAATAGCATTGTTTTTACCGTTCAATTTGGATTCCACTGAGACGCTAAACAAAGCAATAAGCACTGCTTCCTGGGATTATTATCAGGGTGCTAGAATTGCTATTGATTCGTTGGAAAAAATGGGGTTTAAAGCGGATTTTTTTGTTTATGACTATCAATCAAAAAAAGAGAACATCGATCAACAATTAGCCAAACCTGAAATGAAAAAAATGGATCTTATTTTTGCTCCGTTTCAACAAAAAGAAGCTGAAAAAGTCAGTGCATGGTCGAAAGCAAATAAGGTTAGAGTAATATTTCCTGTTTCTGTGCCATCAACATTTTTAGAGACTAATCCATATGCTTATGCCTTGACTCCAACCAATGAAATTTTGGCAAGTATTCTTGCAGATCATATTTATCAAATTCATGAAAACCAGCAAATAGTTTTGATAAAAGGAGAAAAACCGGAGGATCAAATTTATTACGATTCTTTCTTGAGTTGCTTCCGTCAACTACCAACAAAACTGAGTCGACCGCGAGTAATTGAAGCAACCTGGTCGGAGTACAAGAAATACGAAAAGGTTGGTTCAAATGTAATCTTTGTTTTTCTTTCAAATGAAAAGGAAAAAGTAATCACACTTCTTAAAGCTTATTCTAGCAATGAAAATATTGCTCTATTCGGATTGAAAGAATGGACCGATTTCAAGGAAGTAAGTTCAGAAATCAAGAATAAATTCAAATTCTACTACGCGAGTCCATCCTATTTTTCTTACAAAGACCCTTCAGTAATGCCTTTTCATAAGCTATTTCGAAGTAAATACGGTTCAGATTTAACCAAAGTTGCATGTTTAGGTTATGATGCCACATTGAATGCAGTTTCTACCTTATTTATGGGGAAGAAAAAAGAAAAGGGACTTATTTCCAATTATGAATTTAGTCAATCAGGAAATGGTAACGGATTTCAAAATAAAAATGGATTAATTTTAAAATTCGAAGATTTTGAATCGAGTAAAGTTGAATGGAAAAAGAAATAATTGAATCACGTTTTCGTGAATTACAATTGCATATTTGCAATGAACTTGAAAAAATAGATGGGCTAGGCAAATTTCAAGAGGACGCTTGGACAAGAACTGAGGGTGGCGGTGGTTTTACACGAACAATCGTAAACGGAAGTATTTTGGAAAAGGGCGGAGTTGCATTCTCTGCTGTTTATGGCGATGTTTCGGATGCCATGCGAAAACAATTAGGCTTAGAAGGTGATTCCTTTTTTGCCACTGGGGTTTCCATCGTTTTACACCCAAAACATCCCAGACATCCAATTATCCACATGAATGTTCGCTATTTTGAACTCAATTCAGGGAAATATTGGTTTGGAGGAGGAATTGACTTGACACCGCATTATGTAAGTAAAGAAGCAGCAATACTTTTTCATCAAGGATTAAAACAAAAATGTGATGCTTTTCATCCTGATTTTTATTCGAAATACAAATCTTGGGCAGACGAATACTTTTCGCTTCCACATCGCAATGAAACGAGAGGAATTGGTGGGATTTTCTTTGATCACCAAGATGAAAGTTTTGGGATTTCGAAGGAAGAGCTATTTCAATTTTGTATTGAGCTCGGCGAGTTGTTCCCCATTCTTTACAAACAACAAATTGATTTTATAAACGTCTCTGAGCCAACCGCCCGTGAAAAACAGTGGCAATTGACAAGAAGAGGTCGCTATGTTGAGTTTAACCTTTTACATGATCGCGGAACTAAGTTCGGTATCTATTCTGGCGGACGAACCGAATCAATTCTAATGAGTATGCCACCTCTAGCCGAATGGACTTATAATTTGCAACTCGAAAAAGACTCGGATGAACAAAAAACACTCGATTATTTGAATGCGTTTCACGATTGGTTGAACTAAGTCATATATCTGAGTGAATTTAGCAACGTATTTAGCAGTTTTTCAAAAATTAGTTCAATCTGTTGTGTAAAAAAACATTACTAGACGACACCAAAAAAGAAATTAGATATAAGGTCGAAACTAGACCCATTCATTACCGAAATTTTACAAAAATTAGGCTTTCTGTCCTAATTTGGACAAGTCAGAACATAAAACATTAATCAAAAAAAAGGTGTTTGAATTTACCTATTGGTAGACTTGTAGTTGCTGCCTTTGGCGGTTTCAGTGTATCCTATTTGATTTGACCAACAATTTGAGCAATTTGAACTGCATTTGTGGCTGCACCTTTTCGCAAATTATCAGCAACAATCCAAATATTCAATGTTTTAGGTTGGCTTTCATCTCTTCTAATGCGGCCAACAAATACATCATTTTTTCCTTCTGCATATCTCGGCATCGGGTATGAAAAGGTGTCAAGATTATCTTGGATCGTAATACCGGATGTTTCATGAAGAATTCTGCGAACATCTGCTAATTCAAATTCGTTTTCAAATTCGATGTTAACAGCTTCCGAATGACCGCCAACAACCGGAACACGAACCGCTGTGGCCGTTACATTGATTTTAGGATCAAGGATTTTCTTCGTTTCATTGGTCAATTTCATTTCTTCCTTGGTGTAACCATTTTCAGTGAATACATCGCATTGAGGAATACAATTTTTGTCAATCGGATATTTATAAGCCATTTCAGATGAAATACCATTTCGCTCATTTTCCATTTGCTGAACTGCTTTTACTCCTGTTCCCGTGATGGATTGATAAGTGGAAACAACCACGCGTTTTACCCCATATTTTTTGTGAAGTGGGGCAAGAACCATAACAAGTTGAATTGTGCTACAATTCGGATTAGCGATGATTTTATCTTCTTTGGTTAATAAATGACCATTGATTTCCGGTACCACCAACTTTTTGCTGGGGTCCATGCGCCAGGCAGATGAATTGTCGATTACCGTAGTGCCAACCTTGGCAAATTTTGGTGCCCATTGTAATGATGTTTCGCCGCCAGCAGAAAAAATAGCAATATCTGGTTGCATTTCTACAGCTGTCTGAAGTCCCACTACTTTGAACTTTAAACCGCCAAACTCAATTTCTTTTCCAACCGACTTTTCAGAGGCAACTGGAATTAATTCTGTAATAGGGAAATTTTGCTCTTTTAAAACTTGCAACATGACATTTCCAACCATTCCTGTTGCTCCTACAACTGCTACTCTCATTTTTAACAATATGATAAAATTATAAATCCAAAATTTAGCTTGCAAAATTAATATATTTGAGGTTGGATGAAATTGAACTCATTTTTTTTATTGAATATTGCTGTGTTTTTATCCTTTTTGGTAAAATCTCAAGTAATAGATGATTTCTCTGACGGAAATTTTTCAAACAACCCGATTTGGTCTGGCACAACTTCAGATTTCATTGTCAATACGAGCCAACAATTGCAGTTGAGTAATACAGTCGCGTCAACTTCTTATCTTTCCACGCCTCACAATTTAGCGGATTTGAATAATAGAGAGTGGCGAATTTGGGTCAAACAGTCATTCTCAAGTTCTTCAAGCAATTATGGAAGAGTTTATTTGACTGCAGATAATTCAGATTTGACTCTGGTTCAAAATGGTTACTACCTTCAATTTGGAGAAGCTAATGCGATTGATGCGATTCGACTTTTTAAATTGCAAGGAGGGGTATCCACTCAATTGTGCGCAGGAATCGATGGACAAATCGCTAATAGTTTTTCTGTAAACGTAAAAGTGAAAAGAGACGCATCTGGAAATTGGAGTTTGTTTGCTGACTTAACGGGAGGTTTAAATTTTACTTTACAAGGAACTGCTGTTGATCCAACCTCATTAATTGGAACTCACTCTGGAATTCTGGATGTCTACACTTCGAGCAACGCGGCCAAATTTTTCTATGATGATGTATATATTGGTAATGAAATTTTAGACCTTACACCTCCTGTTTTGATGAGTGCTACTGTTATTTCTCCAAACCAAGTTGATGCCTTTTTCAATGAAGCCTTAGCAACTTTATCAGCAGAGAATATCATGAATTATTCAATCAGTTCAGGCATTTCAATTGCTTCTGCAACTCTGGATGCAATTAATCCAAGTTTGGTCCATTTCAATTTGTCTAACAACCTAACAAATGGCAATTCCTATACGCTAACATCCAATAGCATTTCGGATTTAGCAGGAAACACATCTGGGATTCAATCAGTTAATTTCCAATATTTGGTCGCTGAATCTGCAGTTAAAGGTGATGTAATCATTACCGAATTTTTCCCTGATCCCTCTCCGGTCGTTGGTTTGCCCGAGGTGGAATTTGTAGAAATATATAATGCAAGCAATAAGATTTTCAATTTAAGTGGATGGAAAATTGGAGACGCTTCCTCCAATGGAACGATTAGTGCTACTTGGATATTACCCGGAGAATACAAAGTTCTAACTGCCACTGCAAACGACTCACTTTTCATTAT
>JBIIVA010000248.1:0-2997 GCA_044339705.1 Crocinitomicaceae bacterium | reverse complement strand
GCACTAATGCAACCTTGGCAGGAGTAATAGGCGGCGCAGCCACAACTATCACATGGACAGGTGGTACAGGAACGTTTACTCCGAATAACACCACGTTAAATGCTACATATGCTCCGAGTGCTTCTGAGATTACATCGGGAACAGTAACACTAACCATGACAACGAATGATCCTGCGGGGCCATGTAATGCGGCAAGTGATGTGATGATAATAACAATCAATCAAGCTGCGACAGTCAATGCAGGTATCGATCAAACGATTTGTTCAAGTTCTGGTGTTACTTTAAATGGTTCTTTTGGTGGAATTGCAACAAGCGCTTCTTGGAGTGGAGGTAATGGAACTTTTAATCCTAATAATACAACTCTTAACGCTGTTTACACTCCCGGCGCTGCGGAAATTACTGCGGGTTCGGTTTCTTTAACTCTAACAACCAATGATCCAGATGGGCCGTGTAATGCTTCAACTGATCAAGTTATTATTACCATAAATGCGAATCCAACGGCCTTTGCAGGTAATGATCAATCTATATGTGCGGGCACTAATGCAACCTTGGCAGGAGTAATAGGCGGCGCAGCCACAACTATCACATGGACAGGTGGTACAGGAACGTTTACTCCGAATAACACCACGTTAAATGCTACATATGCTCCGAGTGCAACAGAAATAATAGCGGGAACTGTAACACTAACGATGACAACGGACGATCCTGCGGGGCCATGTAATGCGGCAAGTGATGCGATGATAATTACGATTAAACCAGATGCAATTGTTGGAAATTTGCCCAATATTGAAATTTGCTCAAAGGATACTTTGAATGTTGCCTTGAATGATACCTTAAATGTAAGTTATTCTTGGATCGCAATTGATAATTCCAATACAAGTGGGGAAAGTTTAATTTCTCAAACAATGAATATAATAGACGATGTAATACAAAATAATACTCTTTCTAATCAGCAAATTACATATCAAATTACTCCGACAAATATAAGCACCGGTTGTCCTGGACCAACAAGCAACTATAATGTTACAATTAAGCCACTTCCTGATCTTATTTTATCTCAATATTATGATTCAATTTGCCCAGGTCAATTGTCTCAGCAAATCAATTTTTCAAGTAATATGATTGTTGGAACAACATTTTCATGGACAGGCATTGGTAATTCTAATCTTGGTATAAATCCATTCAATGGAAGTGGCAATTCTATTGCTCCTTTTTCCGGAACAAATAGTGGATTAACGCCAATAACAGATTCAATCATCGTAACATCCATTAATAATGGTTGTTTCGGACAAAAAGACACGCTAACCTATATTCTAAACCCTATTGCAAATGCGTCGACAGCACTTTCAAATTATGAATTTTGTTCGGGAGATTCAATTGCAATTGAATTTTTATCAACTATATCTAATTCAACATTCTCTTGGTTAAATGATAATTTGAACACAGGAATTGATGCCAATAATTCGGGAGATTCACTAAATATAATTGCAAATAATACAACGCTGGTAAATCAAATTTCTAATATAGTTCTTACGCCATATTTTAATGGTTGTCCAGGTCAAAATTATACATTCACTGTTTTAGTAAAACCGACACCTGATGTGCAAGGAACCAATGATATATCTTTTTGCAGTAATATAAATTCAACCCCATTTATTTTTCAAGGCTCGTATAATGATTCAATAATTTATAATTGGACAAACTCTGATACAAGCATAGCTGCGAATGGCGATTTGCCAAGTATTGGATCCGGTAATATTTCATCTTTTCTGACATTAAATAGTGGTCTAAATACAATAACTGATAGTGTTATTGTTACTCCAACTTTAAATGGATGTGTAGGTCAAAGTGACACGTTTCTAATAAAAATACAACCTGTTACGCAGGTTTATCCAAATGACACTACTATTTGTTCAGGCACTCAATTATCAAACGTCTGCTTCGATGGATCAATTTCCGGAATAATATTCAACTGGTTTTCTGATAACACTTCCATTGGCATCGATGCAAATGGTGTTGATTGTATCTCAAATTTCACGTCTTTTGCTGCTGCCCCAAATATTCAATTAGCAAATGTTGTGATTTCTCCTTCCTACAATGGATGCCCTGGAATAGTTGATACGATGAAGATTTTTGTTAAACCTTTACCAACTATTAATCCAAACCCAGATATTGATATTTGTCATAAGGTGTTTCTTGATACTGTGATTTTTAGCACGGATATAAATTCTGATATAAGTTGGGACAATAGTAATCCAAGCATTGGATTAATTTCTCATGGAGATGGAAATCTAGACTCATTTATTGCTTTCAATAGTAATCCCAATGATATTTCAGCAGAAGTAGTTGTATTTGCTAATGCCAATGGTTGCCAAGGAATTAATGATACATTCAATATAATTGTTCATCCACAGCCAACAGTAGAAGCAGGAAATGATACAATTCTTTGTTTTGGACAATGCGTTTTATTAGAAGCAATTGGAAGTGGGGCTAATCCACCTTTAAATTTCAATTGGGACAATGTTGGAATTCAAGGGCAATCTTTTTGTCCAAATGATTCGGTTTGTCCAAATGATTCGGTTTGTCCAAATGATTCGGTAACGATACATGTTATTGTAACGGATTTATATAATTGTCAAAACATTGATTCTCTTCAAATTATTTTTAATAATGCTTTACCACCAGTTGTGGATGCCGGTCCAGATGATGCAATTTGCTTCGGGGTGAAATACACACTCTCAGGAAGTGGCGATCCAAATGTCAATTATTTATGGAATAATAATGTTTTAAATGCTGTGCCTTTTTCGCCAACAATAACCGATACGTATATAGTTACAGGTAGTTCAACGATTACTGGTTGTAGCTCTATTGATTCCATGATTCTTGTTGTGAACCCATTACCAAATGTTACGATTTCCACGCCTGATTCAGTCTTGTGTATTGGTGAAACTGCGAATTTAACCGCTAATGGGGGGATCTCTTATCAGTGGACGAATG
>JBIIVA010000247.1:0-3031 GCA_044339705.1 Crocinitomicaceae bacterium | reverse complement strand
TGGATCCTACGAATTTAAACTATAATTTTAGGATCCTTTCTTTAACCAAAAACGACATTCAAATTGAGTATTATGACCTACAAAAAAGTCAGTTGAAACGATTTCTTTTTATCAAAAAGGAATAACAAGTTATAGAAAACCTAACTCCAACTTAGCTTCTTCGCTCATCATGTCTTTTTCCCAAGGCGGATCAAATACGATGTTTACTTTGGCAGATTTGACGTGTTCAACAGAGGCGACTTTATCTTCCACTTCTTTGGGTAAAGTTTCAGCCACCGGACAGTTTGGAGAGGTGAGAGTCATGTCAATTTCCACGTGTTGATCTTCATCGATTCGAACTTCATAAATAAGACCCAGTTCAAAAATATCTACCGGAATTTCCGGGTCATAAATCGTTTTCAACATCTCAACAATCTTGTTCTCTAACTCTACCATGTTATACCGTAATATTTTTTAATGCTTCCATTTTCATTCGTTTGACCATTCCCGCTAGTCCATTCGCACGGGTAGGGGATAGGTGTTCCTGCAAACCAATGTCCTTAATGAAATGTAAATCTGTTTCAACAACTGTTTTTGGATCTTCTGAATTCAATACACGAATGAGCAAACCAATAATTCCTTTCGTAATAATGGCATCTGAATCAGCCGTAAATTTCATTTTCCCATCAATCAGTTCAGAATTTAACCAAACACGAGATTGACACCCTTCAATTAAACGATCTTCTGTTTTTAGATTTTCATCGATCAGCGGCAAATCTTTCCCTAAGTCAATGATGTATTCGTATTTTTCCATCCAATCGTCAAACAGACTGAATTCTGAAACTATTTCTTGTTGTTTGTCTTCGATTGTTTTCATCGTTTATTTCAGCATCGCGATACTTTTCTCCAATGCGGCGACAAATGTATCAATTTCTTGTTTTGTGTTGTAGAAAGCGAAGGAAGCTCTCACTGTTCCTGGAATTTTATAAAAATCCATTAAAGGTTGGGTACAATGATGTCCTGTTCGAACAGCAATTCCTTGTTTGTCAAGCAACGTCCCAATGTCAAACGGATGCAAACCATCAACAGTGAATGAAACAACACTTGTTTTATTTTTTGCTTCTCCAATGATATGTAAACCCTCAAATGTATCCAAAATGTCTTCAGCATATTTGGCAAGTTCACGTTCGTGTTTTTCAGCGGCGTTCATGTCAATTGATTCCAAAAATTGAAACGCCGTTCCCAGGCAAATTCCACCGGCTATATGCGGTGTTCCCGCTTCAAACTTAAAAGGAAGTTCATTGTAGGTTGTTCGTTCAAACGTCACTCGAGAAATCATATCGCCACCACCTTGGTAAGGAGGCATTCGATCCAAAATATCTTCTTTTCCGTAAAGAACGCCAATTCCCGTTGGACCAAATACTTTGTGACTTGAGAAAACGTAAAAATCGCAATTCAAATCTTTCACATCCACGCGTGTGTGCTGAATGCTTTGCGCTCCATCAACTAAAACTTTTGCTCCAACTGCGTGGGCTTTTTCAATCACTTCTTTCACTGGGTTTACCGTTCCAAGCGTATTGGAGATGTGGGTGATCGCTACAAGTTTGGTCTTTTTCGAAAGCATTTTCTCAAACTCGTCCATCAAAAGTTCACCTTTTTTATTAATCGGAGCCACGCGAAGTCCCAATCCTTTTCGAATACAAAGCATTTGCCATGGAACGATGTTTGAATGATGTTCCATCGCTGAAATAATAATTTCATCCCCAGCTTGTAATAATTCACCGTAGGAATAGGCTACTAAATTAATTCCATCCGTGGTTCCCTTCGTAAAAATGATTTCCTCTGATTTTCGTGCGTTGAGGTATTTGTGAATGCGTTTCCGAGATTCTTCATATTCAGTTGTCGCTTTCTGACTCATGAAATGCACACCACGATGAATATTCGCATTTTCTTTCGAATAGAATTTATTGATGGCATCTAGAACAAGCTGCGGTTTTTGGGAGGTTGCTCCATTATCAAAATAAATCAAATTCTTCCCGTAAATCTGTTGACGTAAAGCTGGAAACTCTTCACGAATTTCACGAACGCTAAATGGTTTTTTGATTGTTTCTCCCATACTTCGACAAATTTACGAATTCAGTTATTTTGAATCATTCTAAACAAAGAAATTTCTACAAAAAAAATGTTATTTCTTTCAAACACCTTTTCCTTTCAAAACAACATATGGAATTAAAAGTTCTTCCAACGAGATTCCGCCGTGTTGAAAAGTGTTGCCGTAGTAATTTACAAAATGGTTGTAATTATTCGGATAGACGAAGAAATCTTGTTCTCGCGTGAAGACAAATTCAGAAGACATTTTCAATTTTGGAAGAAAAGCGTCAGCAGGATTTTTTATGATAAAAACTTCCTTTTCATTGTAGCTTAGACCACGACCCACTTTGTATCGTAAATTCGTGTTCGTGCTTCTTTCACCGACAATTTTTACAGGGTTCGTTACCTTTACTGTTCCGTGATCGGTGGTGATGATTAATCGCATTCCTGCTTCCGCAATTTTACGAACGATATCAAACAAGGGAGAATGTTCAAACCACGAAACGGTAATCGATCTGTAGGCCGCCTCATCATCTGCTAATTCCCGAATGACTTCCATTTCCGTTCGAGCGTGTGAAAGCATATCCACAAAATTATAAACGATGAAATTGACATCGTTTTCCCTCCAAACATGGAATTGATCACCTAATTTTTTGCCTGCATCATAATTGGTGATTTTATTGTAGCTCCATTTTACATTCTTTCCTAGACGCTTCAAATTGGCTTCCAGGAAGTCCTTTTCGTGCAAGTTTTTACCGCCTTCATCTTCTTCGTTTTTCCAAAGGCTTGGAAAGCGTTTTTCAATTTCAGAGGGAAGCAATCCTGCAAAAAAGGCGTTTCGTGCGTAATGCGTTGCAGTTGGCAAAATTGAATAAACAA
Organism: Crocinitomicaceae bacterium; assembly: GCA_044339705.1. GTDB lineage: Bacteria > Bacteroidota > Bacteroidia > Flavobacteriales_D > Crocinitomicaceae > UBA952. Next base: position 82 of record JBIIVA010000247.1, on the reverse strand, counting down.
TTTCCTCTTCTTCTTTACTGAAAAATTTCAAAAAAATTGGTTCGAGCATTTTCCATTGGTCGTAACGCAAGTTGTCGATTAC
>JBIIVA010000245.1:0-3102 GCA_044339705.1 Crocinitomicaceae bacterium | reverse complement strand
ACCTCGAAAGAATGAGAGTTTTGTTTGATGATGCAACAACATTAAGAATTGGAATGGGCACTGCATTTACTGCCAACTATAGTGGTACCAATAATTCTTCATTGCTGCATTTGAATGATTGGGGAAGTACGTTTTCAGACTTTGCTCAATTTTCACTTTCAACAGCAAATAAAACCATTGGAGATAGGATGGGGGTAATTAATTTTGCTTGTTCGGGATCAATAACTGGAATTAGTAACCAAAATCGTAGAACTGTCTCTGTTGAAAGTTACCTAACAAATCTAACTGGGACTCCCCAGCAGTTATCTGGAGATTTGCGTTTTTTTACAAATAATTCAAATTCATTTGCCGAGCGTATGCGAATAACTGAAGCTGGAAATATGGGTATTGGAACAACTGCACCTGCTCAAAGACTTCATGTTGTGAATAATGCCGATAATGCGGGTGTTGCGGCTATTGACAATGCAACAGCCGGAGGTTTTGCAGGTATCTACTTTTATCAAAGTGGATCTTCTAATTACAGAGGACATGTTGGCTATGTCAATACGGGAGGGACATCTTCTTTTGGTGGTAAAGGAGCTTTTCAGATAGCCTCGGGTAATCGTCCAATAATTTTTAGTGCAACTAATGGCGCTGAAACATATAATGAAGTAGCTCGATTCGATAATACTAACTCCTCCTTTATTCTGAACACAGCCAATACATCCTACGATATAATTGGAGATAATTCAGCAGATGAACCCACTTGGAGGCCAAGTGCTCCAGATTGGGGCTACTTAGGGACAAGTTCTAATTATTGGTATAGAGTTTATGCGAATGATTATTATTACACAGGTACCAGTGCAGGCAGTTGGACTTCTTTCGATACCTATGATGATTTAAAATTGTTGAATGACATAAAGATGGATTACTATTGGGATGATAAATTAAACAACCATGTTGCGGTAATAAATCCAAAAACCATTCCGAAATGTATTTTATCTGATGATAAGAAAGAGGATGAAGTCTTTATTGATGTAAAAAAATTAGATGGTCTATTTATTGGTTCATTTAGACAGCTTGATTTTGAAACAAAACTTAGGGATAAGAAAATAATCGGAAAATTGAATGAGATTATAGCGAGCGATGAACACAAAATTCTTTCTGATTTCGGCTCGGCTTCTGGGAATACTTCTGACATAATTGTTTATTTTTCGGATGTATTCAATAAAAATTATAATGGCAATGACTACAACGTTCAGATCACACCAACCTCACCATATAAGTTTTATTATCTCAAAGAAAAACATAAAAGTTATTTTGTAGTTTCTGTCGAAACTTCGAATATTTTTACTTTTGACTGGATGGTGAGCACAAAGATCGATAATTATCAGAAAAAATTTCTTGAAGAGGATCTATTCGCGCCAACCGGTTGGGGAAAAGTAGAGGGTGATTATCCAAATATTAATACTTTGCCGAAGAAAAAACTTTAATAAAAGACGATGTATTTTTACCTGAAAATTAATTTTTTACGATTTAACAACTTTGAAAGTACATTTCGAAAAAAGTATGATTCCCTATATTTGTTTCGTTTTATTGTGTTTTACCTCTTGTCTTTTCTTGGTTCCGGAATTTCTCAAACCACCCTCATCAACCAAGGCGCAACCATTCGAACGTTTCCAGGTTCAACCGTTCGTGTGGCGGGTTCTGTATTAAATAACAGTAATGGAAAAGTTTTCATCAATGCAAACTCATCTACCGATGTTTCAAAATGGTATGTAAGTCAAAATTTTACAAATCATTCGCAAGCAAGCACAACGAATCAAACAACGATTACTTGTGATGGTCATATTTATCTTAAAGGCGATTGGATTAATAATGGAACCTTTAGTTACACAACAAGTCCCTCGAATTTTAATAGCAGTACAGTTATTATGGAAGGTGCTAATCAACTATTGTCAGGTTCCACTGCAACTGTTTTTTACAACTTAACTTTACAGGGAACCGGAGTAAAAAAGCAGACAATAAATAAATCTTGCGCAAATATTTTGGCCTTAAATAATTTAGAGTTAAATACGGATGTTTATACTTTTTTTGTTTTAAATCCAGCTGTTGGTGCAATTACACGAAATCCGGCTCAAATTCAAAATGTTGAAGGTTTTGTTTCTAGCGCAATTGGTGGCTATTTATCAAGGGCAACGAATTCGACTGGAACATATTTGTTTCCCGTAGGCTCTATTTCAAATTTAAGCACCAATGTTGCTACGGTTTCTACATCTGACGATCGTTATCGACCAGTTGAAATAATTCCAACATCAACCACTTCAAGCGCGTATACTGTTCGTATGGCGAATGTTGATGCAACTTCTGAAACTTTTGACAGATCGTTAACTTTTCCCACAATTTGTTCTGCAAATGCAAATTTTTATCATCAAATCAATCGAACTCCAGGGACTGCAAATGCAGATATTAAAGTTTATTATATTCCCGCCTCAGATGGAACATGGCAAGGCTTGGCTCGTTGGAATTTAGTAACATCTCCTGCTGACAATAAGTGGAACGCTATTTCTGGAAGTTCTACAGCATCTACTACAGCTCCATTTTCTGTGGCAACAAAAACCGCTTGGAGCAATTTTGATGCAATACCTTACATCCTGTATAACATAAAACCTTCAGTTACAGTTGCATGTTCAGATATTTGCCCTAACGCAACTACTGCTGTAACTGCCACCCCTTCTCCAATTGGAACTTATAATTACTCATGGACGGTTCCCGCTACATTTACACCAAATCCCGGCAATACAGCAACTTTTAATTCTGGTATTGCAGGAAACTATTCTGTTGTGATTACTGATCCAAATACCAGTTGTGCCAGTGCTTCTGCAAGTTGTAGTTTTGTTGTCAATCAACCACCGTCAATTAATGCGATTAGCCCACCTTAATGTTGAAAATTTAGGCAACTAAATGATTGATTTAGCGTATTGTAATTAAGTAAAATTTGTTAAATTTGTTAATTTAACTTGGGTTTCTGAAACTCATAAATTTGTTAAAACATTAATGATAAAGGATTTTAAAGCTTCTTTATTTAAATCTAAATTTTTTCTGTCCTTTTTGGGAGTGGGT
>JBIIVA010000243.1:0-3138 GCA_044339705.1 Crocinitomicaceae bacterium | reverse complement strand
TTTCTGGACGACAGAATGATATTCAAGGCCATGGCGATAATATGCGAGGAAACTGGATTTCTGGAATCAATTTCATCGATGAGGCACGATTGGGAAGCCAGGAATTCGCTCCGCATTATACTACGAACAATGCTTCGCATAATAAATTCTACATGTTACCATTGATTTTAGCTTTGGTGGGTTTAATTTTTCATATTTATCGTGCGCCAAAAGATGCGTTTGTGCTTTTCCTAGCCTTTTTATTTACGGGGATCGCAATTCTTGTTTACTTAAATCAAAAACCATTTGAGCCAAGGGAACGAGACTATGCTTATGCGGGTTCATTCTATTTCTTCGCTATGTGGATAGGAATTGGTGTTTATGCCATTTATGATTTTGTCTTCAACAAGATCAAAAACGCAAATACGAGTGCAATAATTGCGACTGCGTTAGGCGCAATAGTTCCTATTCTTATGGGGGCTCAAGGATGGGATGATCATGATAGAAGTGGAAAAACATCTGCTCGGGATCTTGCTTACAACTACCTTCAATCTTGTGAGAAAAACGGAATCATTTTTACAAATGGCGACAACGACACATTCCCGCTTTGGTATTTACAAGAGGTTGAAGGAATCAGAACCGATGTTCGCGTATGTAATCTCTCTTTGATGGGAACGGATTGGTATACAAATCAAATGAAAATGCGAGCTTACGAGTCAGATCCACTGCCTATTAAGTTCAGAGAAGATCAAATATTAATGTATGCTGGTAATACAGACCAAATTTATTTCTTGTCGTTAATCGAGCTCTTATCCATGAATGCCAGCGATGAAATCATCAAAAAAGTGGTTGATATGCGCGTAAAAGGGAATAAAGCTGAAGCGAAACAAGCGCTTCTGTATTTTAATTCGAAAATCGGTCCGATTGTTTCAAAAATCACCACTTCGGAACCCAACGCACTAAAAGGGATTACCTATTTAACGAATACAGACGATTCCAATTTAGCAGAAAGTGTTCTCAAAAAGTACTATGGAACCATCGCACTTTTCAAAGGTGTTCAAGGTGGTAGCGTACAATTCGCAGAAGGAGCAGCAAATGAACTTCAAACTTTGTTAGAGCAATTTGAAAATCCTTGGTCTTCAGTTGATTTCAAAGAAGCAATGGCTTTTGTTCGTGATGATAATAACATGGTAAACAATGAAGGAAATCGATTTAGTTTCTTTCCTTCAAGTCGTTTTGCTCTAAAAGTTTATAAAGAAAATGCAGCTAAAGCAAACATCATTTCGAAGAGCGAAATTGCAAAATGTCCAGAAAAAATCGTTTTTGAATTCAATTCTGAGCGAGACCGTTATTTAGCGCGTGATGAAGTCATGATGATGGACATTGTTGCTAATAATGATTGGAAACGGGGAATTTATTTCTCGAGCAGTCGGGGCTCTTCATTCTCGATTGCTCTTTTGAGTTCAGGCTACATCAAACAAGTTGGCATGGCTTATGAATTGAATCCAATCAAAGAGGAGCCAATTTTCTTCAATATAGCCAAAATGAAGAAGAATTTATTGAAAACATACACTTACGGTGATATGAAAAATCCGAAGGTGTTGACAGATTACTATGCTCGACGACATACACAGCAATATCGCGTAAATTTCTTGCTACTTGCTGAGCAGTTGCTGAATAAAGGTGATAAGAAAGGCGCAGTCAGCTTATTGGATAAATCGTTGGAGCTAATGCCGCTAGAGACTGTTCTTGATTTTGGAGAGGTAAATCAAATTGATCCGATGAATTCCTTAAAAATCAATGCTGCTCATACCAATTTTATGTATCAAGGGCAGGATGTGAAAGCGAAATCAAGTGGTTGCCTGCATGAGTATGTTCAACTCTATTTTATGGCAGATGACAAGAATAAAGCGACGAAATTGGGAATGAAATTGGCAGATAATTATGAAACGATTTTCAATTATTTTGAGCATAGTGCTGCAGAATATGCCGGAAATCCTGAAAATGCTGAAGATCTTTACGCCGCTCTTGACGCATGTTTCAAAATGTATGTAATAGCGAATGATCCGAAGTTTGGAGATAAGAATGGTGCATTGGCAAAACGACTATATAAGTTGTTTAACAAAGTCTATCAAGAAATAATGCCAAGGATTTACAACGAATTGCAACAATCGGCAAGTGATGCCGGTGAAAGTGCAGCAAGTGTTACAGGCGGCACATATTACATGGGAATGATTGCTGGACTTCAAACGAACTTGGGAGCAATGGGTGAGCACTACGGATTTTTAAAGTCTTCAGGAAACCCACAACCTGTTCAAAGTGATCAAGAAATGTTGGATTTGGAAAGTTTAATGAAAGAAGATACAAATTCTGATACATTGAAGTAGCATGCGATTCTTCCGAGCGCCACTTATTGCAAAATTGTTGTTTCCAAGTGGCATTTGGAAAGGAAAAGAATCCGATTCGATATACTTAACTTTTGATGATGGCCCGAACCCAGAAGTTACCCCATGGTTGCTGGATTTGTTGAACGAATTTCAAATAAAAGCTACTTTTTTTCTCGTCGGAAAAAACGTTAAAGATTATCCTGAATTGTTGAAACGAATAATCTCGGAAGGTCATCAAATCGGTAATCATACAATGAATCACGAATGTGGAACAAAAACCGGGATAAACACGTATATATCCTCTGTGAGTCAAGCAGAAATTTATATACAATCCGATTTGTTTCGTCCGCCATATGGGAAGATTACGCGGAATCAGTTTAAAAAGCTACTTGACGGGGGAAAGAATATCGTTTTTTGGTCATGGCTTTCTTACGATTTTGATAAAAATATTTCACCTAAAAAAATAATACAAAAAGCAAAGGATATTAAAGGAGGAGATATTCTCGTATTTCATGACAGTGAAAAGGGATTTCCAAATTTAAAAAACTCGATAATCGAAATTATTGAGCAACTAAAAAGTCGGGGGTTAAAATTTAAAACGCTTTAGATGAAATATTTTTTTGAGCATTTTTTCGCTGCATTCATAATACCAATTAAAAATCCGGTACTCGTTTTTTCTTTGTTGCTTTTCATCATTCTACTTTCCCCTATTCTTCTGAGAAAAGTTCGAATTCCTTCTATAATTGGATTGATAATTTCAGGAATGATAATT
>JBIIVA010000070.1:0-11971 GCA_044339705.1 Crocinitomicaceae bacterium | reverse complement strand
GGCTATTAATCAGCTTAGAAGTGGGAAAAACGATACAAAAATGCCTCAAACTACTCGGGATTGAAGTCCCAAAAAGAATGTAAATATTTAATATATTTGCATAAATTTCAACCTATGAAAACAATTTTTGCTTTTGTTATTGTTTTGATTGTTAGTGCATCTTGCGGTAAATATGAAAAGCCGTTTATTACATTTCGTTCAGCTGAGAAAAGGCTAACTGAAAAAGTTTGGGTAGTAAACAAAATAATTCAGCCTGACGGAACAGAGCTAACTTCCTCAGAAACTTTTAAATTTTCTATTTCAGGAAACGATTCAATTTGTGAACGGACAATGGATGGAGTTTCGTATCTTGGTGCGTGGCATTGGAGACCCGGATTAAAGGGCAAAGTTGATAAACAAAAAATAATTGTTGATATTGATATCCCCAACATAACGACCAAAAGTTTTGTTTATGATGTAAAAGTCTTAAAATCGAAAGAAATGGAATTTATTGACATGAACGGAGGTAATACAGGAAACTTCAAATATTTTCTTTCGAATTAAATTACCCAAAAATCACCTCATCGGTTATTCCTCTTACCATTTTAAATAATTCTTCCTTGAATGCTTGAGAGTCATATTTCCCACGCTCGATTTGTCTCAGCTTTTGTTCCCAAATCCCGGTTAATTCCGGGCTTTTCAGTAAGTCATTTTTAATCGTATCAATCAAAGACATCCCTGTTTCGGTGGCAAAAATGTTCTTCTTTTTCTTCTCGATGTATTTTCGTTTGAAAAGTGTTTCAATGATACTTGCACGAGTTGAAGGACGACCAATCCCATTTTCTTTCATCAATTCGCGCATTTCTTCGTTTTCTACCATTTTTCCTGCTGTCTCCATAGCTCGCAGGAGTGTTGCCTCAGTATAAGGTTTTGGAGGTGTGGTTTTTCCTTTGTGGACAAATGGTTCATGAGGTCCTGTTTCTCCTTCTTGAAAAATCGGCAAAATCTTTTCTTCCTCCTCTTTTGCTTTTGTGTCGCTTTTACTTTTTGATTCTTCTTTCGTTTTTAAATCTTCGTAAAGAATACGCCAACCTTTTTCAATAATTTGTTTCCCTGTTGCCTTGAAAGTCAACTGATCAACTTTTCCTAGAACAGTGGTATTGGAAACTTTGCATTCGGGATAGAAAACCGCAATAAATCTCCGAGCAATTAAATCGTAAATACGTTGTTCATCTGGTGTAATGCCACTCGGAGCAATTCCAGTTGGAATAATCGCGTGGTGATCTGTAATTTTCTTATCGTCGAATACGGATTTCAATTTTGGAATGGGCTTTGAAAGTAATTCTTCAGTAAAACGCTTGTAATCCCTTAAACCATTCATTATCCCGGGGATTTTCGGATGTAAATCCTCAGAAAGATAAGTTGTATCAACTCTTGGATAAGTTACCAATTTCTTTTCGTAAAGACTCTGTATCAAGTTCAAGGTTTCTTCAGCGCTGTAGCCGTATCGCTTATTTCCATCCACTTGGAGTGAGGTCAAATCATACAAACGTGGGTTTCCTTCTTTACTTTCTTTTTGCTCGAAGGAAGTTACTTCAAAAGGTTTGTCTTTCAAATATGCCAATCCTTTGTCTGCTTTTTCTTGTGATTTCAAACGATCGATCTGACAAAGGAATTCTGTTTCGCGATAAATCGTTTTTAGTTCCCAGTACTCCTCACTTTTAAATGCGTTGATTTCTTTTTGACGCTGCACAATCATCGCTAATGTCGGCGTTTGAACACGTCCAACCGATAGCGTCATTTTTTCCTTTCCGAATTTTCGAGTGTAAAGTCGTGTTCCATTGATTCCTAAAACCCAATCACCAATAGCACGTGAATTTCCTGCAGCAAAAAGATTATCGAACTCTTTCGCATCTTTCAATTTATTGAATCCTTCACGAATGGCTTCCTCAGTTAACGATGAAATCCACAGGCGTTTCACAGGGACTTTACATTTTGCTTTCAACAAAACCCAACGTTGAATTAGTTCTCCCTCTTGTCCGGCATCCCCACAATTGATGACTTCTTCGGCTTCAGAAATTAATCGCTCAATGATTTTAAACTGTTTTTGAGCACCTTCATCCTCACGAAGTTTAATTCCAAATTGAGAAGGAATAATTGGTAAATCCTCCAGTTTCCAGTATTTCCAATTTGGGTTGTAATCTTCAGGATCTTTTAGTGAGCACAAATGACCATAAACCCACGTTACGCAATAGCCATTTCCCTCAATGTATCCGTCTCTGCGAGTTCGTGCCCCTAAAATCTCCGCTAAATCTCTTGCCACACTTGGCTTTTCCGCAATACAAACTTTCATTTAGTATAAACTGATCGAAGTTTCAAAATTAGTCAACTTATGACATGAATTTACCATTAAAATATTTTTTATTGAACAATAAGCTGAAACATTCATTCTATTAAAGTTCATTTAATCAAGCTTTTTCATGACGGAAATTTATACGTAAATTTGCCCCGATGAATCAGTTCAAAAAAGTTGCTTTTTACACGCTTGGATGCAAGTTGAATTTCTCGGAGACTTCTACCATCGCTCGACTTTTTGAAAAAGCTGGTTTTGCTAAAGTTGATTTTGAGGAGACGCCCGATATTTATGTAATCAATACGTGTTCGGTTACTGAAAATGCCGATAAGAAATGTAAGCAGCTTGTTCGAAGAGCTTCTAAAATAAACCCTGAATCTTTTGTTGTTATAGTTGGTTGCTATGCACAATTGAAACCGGAAGAAATTTCCAAAATACCAGGAGTGGATTTGGTTTTAGGAGCGAATGAAAAATTTAATATTTTGGAACATTTGGAACAGAAAGAAGCGAAACTTTCTGAACCAATAGTCATTTTTGACAACATTAAAAACACCAAAGATTTTGTTCCTTCCTTCTCGATGGGAGACAGGACAAGGTCTTTTCTTAAAGTACAAGATGGCTGCGATTACTTTTGTACCTTTTGTACGATTCCATTGGCTCGTGGAAAAAGTAGAAATGCATCAATCGAAGAAACTTTAGCGGAAGCAAGAAAAATCGCACAAACTGACGTGAAGGAAGTCGTTTTAACAGGAGTGAATATTGGTGATTTTGGTCAAGGTGGAGAGGAGAATTTCTTAGAGCTTATTAAACAATTGGATAATGTCGAAGGAATTGATCGCTTTCGCATTTCATCAATTGAACCGAATTTGCTTTCTAACGAAATCATTGCATTTTGTTTGAAAGATTCCAAACGTTTTGTTCCGCATTTTCATATTCCATTGCAGTCAGGAAGTAATCGACTCTTGAGATTAATGCGTCGAAAATATGAGCGTGAATTGTACGCGGAACGTGTTGCTAAAATAAAGTCCATAAGGCCTGATGCTTGCATTGGAGTGGATGTAATTGTTGGGTTTCCAGGCGAAACAGATGAAGATTTTATAGAAACGGTAAATTTTCTGAAAGACCTTGATATTTCCTACTTGCACGTTTTCACATACTCCGAGAGGGCAAATACCGGTGCGACAAAACTGGGTGAGAAAGTTCCGATGGAAATTCGAAGAGAACGGAGTAAACAATTACACTTACTTTCTGATCGAAAAAAACGACAATTCTATTTAGAAAACGAAGGGACTGAGCGACAAGTGTTGTTCGAACAAGAAGAGGAGGAGGGAACCATGTTTGGTTTTACGGAGAATTACGTAAAAGTGAAAATTCCCTATGATTCAAAACTTACCAATACGTTTCAATCCATTCGTTTATTGGAGACTGATAGGGATGGAATCATGAAAGTTGAACTGATAGATATCAATGAGGCAGTATAAAAAAATGAAAACAATTTACATTACGAGAAGAGAAACATTCAACGCGGCTCACAAACTTTGGAAGCCAGAATGGAGCGAAGAAAAGAACGATGAGGTTTTTGGTAAGTGCGCGAATAAAAATTGGCATGGACATAATTTTCAATTATATGTAACCGTTAAAGGCGTCCCAAATCCTGATACTGGATTTGTCATTAATTTAAAGACTTTGAGTGCAATCGTTCGAGAAAAAGTCGTTGAGGCTTTGGATCACAAAAATTTGAATTTGGATGTTCCTTTTCTTACAGGAATCATGGCATCAACAGAAAATGTCGCGATTGCTATTTGGGATTTAATTGAAGAAGATATCCGACTAAATGGAGGTGAGCTCGCCAAAATAAAGTTGATTGAAACCGAAAATAATTTTGTTGAATATTACGGGAGTAAAGAACCTTTTTAGTTCATTTTCGTTATATCGAAAAGACTAGTATGCTGAAAATTAATGAAATGGAAGGGCTGTATCGCTCAATTATAGAAGAAATTGGTGAAGATCCCTTGAGAGAAGGATTATTAAAAACACCGGAACGTGTTTCTAAAGCTATGAAGTATTTAACCCATGGCTACGAGATAAATCCGGATGACATCGTAAATCAGGCCATTTTTCACGAAGAATATTCCGAGATGGTATTGGTGAAGGATATCGAAATTTATTCGCTTTGTGAGCATCACATGTTACCGTTTTTCGGTAAAGCACATATCGCCTACATTCCAGATGGTAAAATTGTTGGATTGAGTAAACTGCCTCGAGTTGTCGATGCGTATGCAAGAAGACTTCAAGTTCAAGAACGTTTAACGATTGAAATTCGGGATTGTATTCAACGAACGTTAAATCCAAAGGGCGTCGCCGTTGTAATTGAATGTTCGCACATGTGCATGCAGATGCGAGGAGTTCAAAAACAAAATTCCGTCACTACTACGAGTGCATTTACGGGGATTTTTCTAAATAATGATGCAACGAGAAGAGAATTTATTACCTTAGTACAATCAAAATTACGTTAATTATGGATAACTATTTTAACTCTAATCAGCCGAGCGTTTCTAGAGATGTGGCAGTAGATTTTATAAAGAATGTATACACCTACATGTTTGCGGCATTGGGCATTTCGGGAATTTTAGCTTATGTGGTAGGCTCTAATCCTGCTACTTTTGCCTCCTTGTTCATCAACGCAGAAGGTACTGGGATGTCTATTTTCTTTTGGATTGTTACTTTTTCTCCGCTTGCGATTGTTTTTGCAATGAGTTTAGGTTTTGAGAAAATTTCAACTAAATTGATGTTATTTCTTTTTATAACCTACTCAGCATTGATGGGATTAAGTTTGTCTTCCATTTTTATGGTTTATAGCCTAGGATCGATTTACGTTTCTTTCTTCATTTCTGCTGGTGTTTTCGCTCTAATGGCTGTTCTTGGTTATACAACCAAAACGGATTTAACGAAATTCGGAAGTTTGCTTTACATGGCATTGATTGGTGTTGTTTTGGCTAGCTTGGTTAATATATTCGTTCAAAGTTCAGGAATGGATAAAATGATAACCTATATCTGCGTTTTCGTATTTACTGGACTTGTGGCTTACAAAATGCAGGAGTTAAAGAACTTGGCTCACAACGTTGAAATGGATCCTTCTATTAAGATGAAAATGGAAATTTTCGGGGGATTGTCTTTATATATTACGTTTGTTAATCTCTTCTTAACTATTTTGAAATTGTTTGGAAACAGAGATTAAAATTAAAGACTTGAGTATGAAATCCCGGTTGTAAATAATCGGGATTTTTTTTATTTTTTTTATATCTACGCATACCATATAGAAACATTTCCTAATTTTGAGAAAAAATAAATAAGTATGTCTTCACATTCAAATGATTCAGGAAACCGAAGTTATTTTGATGATTCAACAGTAGCTTTGGGTACAATGTATACCGTAGCGTTGATTGCTATTATCACTTCGATTCTTATTTGGGGATAATTAAATAAAATAGTCGAGCCATGCCATTCAACTCGGTTTTTTCATGGTTGATAGGTAAACGGATGGTTCGATTAAACGAATGCAGGGAGAATCCTTTTGCATTCCAAACTTCCGTTTTTAAATTTTTAATCTCACATGGTGCCAAAACTGATTTTGGTCTGCAACATCGGTTTCATTCCATTATTAAATATTCAGATTATTGTAAAATTGTTCCACTTCAAGACTATGGAACACTTAAAGATTCTATAGATCGAAGTATTCAAGGCGAAGAAAATTTGCTTTGGCCTGGAAAAACGAATTGGTTTGCAAAATCTTCCGGTACAACGGCTGATCGAGTTAAAATTCTTCCGGTCACTTCCAATTCACTATTCAATAATCATTATGCTGGAGGCAAGGATTTGCTAGCTCAGTATTACGCCAATTTACCGAATAGAAAGCTGTTCAATGCGAAACATCTAATCGTTGGTGGAAGTGGAGAAACACAAACGAAAGAAAATGGTGTTTTTGTTGGTGATTTGTCAGCGATTATTGTCAATAATTTACCCTGGTGGACAGAGTGGAGAAGAGCTCCAAAAAAACAAATCGCTTTGCAATCGGATTGGGAAAAGAAACTCAATGATATGGCGGAGGCAACAATTCAGGAGAACATTTGCATTTTGGCCGGTGTTCCGAGTTGGACTTTACTTCTTTTAAAACGTGTTTTGGAAATTTCAGGTAAAAAAACAATTTCTGATGTTTGGCCCAGTCTCGAATTATACATACACGGCGGAATGAACTTTGGTCCTTATCAAGCGCAATTCGAAGAGTTAATTGGTAATTCCGAAATGAATTATGTAGAATCCTATAATTCTTCGGAAGGATATTTCGGTTTGCAAGACCAACTCGATTCTAAAGAGCTGTTGTTATTGACAAATTCAGAGGTATTTTACGAATTTATTCCAATGACTGAATTTGAGGGGATTCATTCTGAAAAAGTTCTTACACTGGAAGAAGTTCAAACGGAAATTGATTATGCACTAGTTATTTCCACTTCAGCTGGACTATGGCGATACATCATTGGCGATACGATTCGTTTTTCTTCTATCAAACCTTTTCGATTCAGAGTTACGGGAAGAACATCCCATTTCATTAATGGATTCGGCGAGAAAATGATTGTAGATCATACCGAAAAGGCTATTTCTGAGGCATGTTCCAAAACCAACTCAGCAATCGTTGACTACACGGTAGCACCATACTTCAATTTACAGAATTCGAACGGTGGACACGAGTGGGTAATCGAATTTACAAAAGAACCAGATAACCTTGAAACGTTTAAAATTCTACTCGATGAAGCGCTAAAAAAATATAACTCGGATTACGAGGTTAAACGTTATCAAAATCTAAATATTGATTTTCCGAAATATAATTTTGTTGAACTAGGCACATTTCATCGCTGGTTGAAGGCTAAGAACAAATTAGGTGGTCAGCATAAAGTTCCACGTTTGTTGAATAATCGTGAGATTTTGGAACAAATTCTGATAAAGAATCACTAAATTTCAATTGTGAAAAGATTTCTTAGTTTGGTTTATATTTTTTTCGGATGCATCATTGTATCATTTGCTCAAGAAAATGAATCAATTCTGATAAAACGAAAGGAGTATGCTTTTCAAACATCAATCGATATTTGGAATATCGACAATCTAGGAAATTTGTATGTAATTCAAAATAATTCTATTTCGAAACTAGATTCAAGCGGTAAGCAAACTTACTCCCAGAGTATAAAATCCTTGGGTCGAATTAGCGAAATTGAGCCAATAAATGCGATGAAATTGGTTTTGTTTTCCGAGGAGCAACAAAGTGTTTGTTTCATGGATAATACGCTTTCCTTGAATGGAAATTGCAAGTATTTTGATGCTTTTGACGTGAAAAACGCTAAGTTGATTGCGACATCAAATCGGCCAAATTTGATTTGGGTTTTGGATGAATATCGTTCGACTGTTCTGCTAATCGATATTGTTGACGATAAAATAATTCAGCGAGTCGAAAACATAAAAGGAATATTAAATGAATCTTCGGATTTTGTTGACCTGATGGAAAAAGATAATTTTCTTTATCTTACTTCAGCAAATGGTAAAGTTTATCAGTTTGATCAGATGCTTTCAGAAACAGGTGTTCAATTGGAAAATTTCGCTCAACTATCAAACGAAAAAAATGAATCGGCATTTTTTTTTAGGAACGAACAAATCATACTTCTTAATTTGTCATCTAATGAATTAAAATCAATAAATTCACCGGAAAAAAATGTAATTGATTTTAAAATTCAGGGAGATTTTTTATATTTTCGTTCTGAAAGAATTATTTCCAAATATTCAGTCAAATAAGCTGAATTTTAGGTACTCAATTCACAGTTTTATTTTAATTTTATCGTTCTTAAAAAATCGATTATGCATATTGCTGTAGCAGGAAATATTGGCTCTGGAAAAACGACCTTAACGAACATGCTTTCAAAGCATTATGGTTGGGAAACACATTTTGAAGATGTCGACCAAAACCCCTATTTGAATGACTTTTACCACGATATGCAGCGTTGGTCTTTTAACCTTCAAATTTATTATTTGAATAGTCGTTTTACACAGATTCAAGAAATCAAGGAAACAAAGCATACAGTAATTCAAGATCGAACGATTTACGAGGATGCTTTCATTTTCGCTCCCAACTTACATTCCATGGGTTTAATGACGACTCGGGACTTTGAAAACTATTTTTCCCTTTTCAATTTGATGGATTCATTCGTGTCTGCTCCTGATTTGTTGATTTATTTGCGTGCGAGTGTTCCAACCTTAGTAAATCAAATCCAATTGCGGGGACGTGATTACGAGGAAAGTATTCGTTTGGATTACTTGAAACGATTGAATGAACGCTACGAAGCTTGGATTTCTACCTATGATAAAGGAAAATTATTAATCATTGATATCGATAATAATCGTTTTCCTGAAAGTCAAGAGGATTTGGGTAAAATCATCAATTCGATTGACGCCGAAATTAACGGTTTATTCTAATTTCAACCAATGATTGTTGTTACAGGCGCAGCAGGTTTTATATCTAGTTATTTAGTTGGCTACCTCAATGAAAAAGGTCACGAAGATTTGATATTGGTTGATGATTTCTCGCGTGAGGATAAACTTCCAAATCTTGCGGATAAAAAATATGTTCAGAAAATTGATCGAAGTGAATTCCCAACTTGGCTAAAAAATTGTTTAAAGAACATAGACATTGTTTTTCACCTCGGTGCTCGAACCGATACCACCGAAATGTCTGTGGAGCTGTTCAACGAGCTCAATTTGAATTATTCAAAGGAAATCTGGACGATTTGCACAGAAAAACAAATTCCTTTGGTTTATGCGAGTAGTGCGGCTACATACGGTGGGGGGGAATTTGGCTACGATGATAATCATGAGGTTATTCCGAAATTGAAACCGTTAAATCCATATGGAGAATCAAAAAATGATTTTGATAAATGGGTTTTGACGCAAACTAAAACGCCCCCTTTTTGGGCGGGATTGAAGTTTTTCAATGTATATGGCCCGAACGAATACCATAAAGGCAGAATGGCAAGTGTGATTTTTCATACGTTCAAGCAAATCAAGGAAAACGGGAAAATGAACTTATTTCGCTCGCACAATCCTAATTATTCGGATGGTGGGCAGCTTCGCGATTTTGTTTACGTCAAAGACGTCGCATGTGTTTGTGAATATTTGATGAATGAAAAACCGCAGTCAGAAATTTACAATCTTGGTTCAGGTAAAGCAAGGACTTTTTTAGATTTAGCTACCTTGACTTTTAAAGCATTGAATTTGGAGCCTAAGATTGAATTTATAGATACTCCAATTGATATTCGAGATAAATACCAGTATTTTACCGAGGCAAATATGTCAAAACTAATTCAATCTGGTTATTCCAAGCCATTTCATTCGTTGGAAGAAGGTGTCTCAGATTATGTGAAAAACTTTTTGGTTCCAAGATTTAAATGAATTTTATTCTATCATGAGATTCTTAGAATTCAATAAGGATGTATAATGCAATAATTTATGATGGTGAATGTGGTTTGTGCAATCGCTCTGTTCAATTCATATTGAAGTTCGAACGAAAACCAACCATTAAATTTGCTTCTTTTCAAAGTTTATTTGCTAAAAATGTGTTGAAAGAATTTGGATTGGGATCTAACTACGACCAATCGATTTTATTCTACAAAAATGGTCGACTTTATTCAAAATCAAGAGCGATTCTGAAAATCATTCCTTTTTTGAAATGGTATTTATATCCACTTTTAATTATTTGGTTAGTTCCAAATTTTATTCGGAATGTGTTTTATGACATAATTGCTAGAAACCGAAAACGAATATCCAAAGTCTGCGAGTTGCCTGGTCCTGAGCATTCTAGTCGATTTATAAGTTAGGAGGTTTTCAATGACAACAATTTGTTTTTAATCGCCTCAAGTCGTTCAATCAGGTTGTCATTTGTATCAGAAATGGAGGGTATTTCTTGCTTAATTTCTTTTGATTTCAATGCTTTTTTTGCTCCATCGAGTGTGTAACCTTCAACTTTGACAAAGTGGTAAATCTTGTTAATTTTTTCAATTTCTTTGATCGTAAATAAACGATTTCCTTTCTTGTTTTTCTTTGAAACCTCTAGTTGAAATTCCTTCTCCCAAAATCTTAGTAAAGAGGGATTTACGTCAAGTAACTTGCTTACTTCTCCAATGGAGTAGTAAAGTTTGCTAAGTTGTTGAATATCAATTAAAGGCACGATGTTAATTCAATTTAAATTCGAAAATAGTTATATTTTTGCAACGGCTATGATAATTCGAAGTCTAAAAGCTTTTTTTTTATCAACGATTTTCACAGTGGTGTCAATAAGTGTTTTTTCTCAGGTTCAAACTGTTGAAATAGATACCAGTGCATTTTCCTTCACGGATACGATAATTAAACCGAAAAAATTCAACCCGAAAGCGGATGCGATGATTTCTTTTGCCAAATCTTTTCTGGGTGTTCCATATCGTTATGGAGGTACAACACCATCCGGATTTGATTGCTCCGGTTTTATAAATTATATCTTTGGTAATTTTGGTTTTTCCTTGGTTAGAACAAGTTATGGCCTTGCTGAGTTGGGAGAAACGATTAGTCTTTCCAATTTGCAACCCGGTGACTTAATGTTTTTCAAAGGCAGCAATGTTAGATCATCTTCTGTTGGTCATGTTGCGATGGTCATTGAAGTGCTTACGGATGATGTGAAATTTATTCATGCGGCTAATGGCGGAGTTCGAATTGACAATCTAAGAACGAAATACTACGTGCAGCGGTACATCAAATCAAAAAGATTGGACTACGGAGCGGCAAACAAGAGCAATTAATGTTTGTTTAGTTTTTGTAACTATAAATCAAATCCTCAAAAAAGAATGGAAACAGAAAAAATCAATGAGCGAAGACAATGGCTTTTCGTTTTTTTAGTGGGTTTGTTTGTTACCAATGCCGTTACGGCAGAATTGATAAGTAATAAGCTTATTCAGATACCTTTGAACTTTAATCTGTTTGGATTAAAGCTTGGTCCTTTCACAACGATAGTTGGAATTCTTCCTTGGCCTATCGTATTTCTTTTGACTGATTTAATGAATGAATTTTACGGCCAAAAAGCAGTTCGAAGAGTCTCCTGGATAACGGCCATATTGATTGCCTATTGCTTTATACTTGTTGGTCTTTCAATGAATATTCCGGCTTATGAAATTCCAGGCTCTAAATTGGCTGATAACGAATCGTATAACAAGGTTTTCGGTCAGGCGCAAATGGTAATCGTGGGAAGTATAGCAGCTTTTTTAGTTTCCCAACTTCTTGATGCCTTTGTATTTGATTGGATTAAACACAAAACAGGTAATCGTTTTATTTGGTTGCGAAGTACCGGAAGCACTTTACTCTCCCAACTTATTGATTCATATATAGTTCTCTATATTGGTTTTGTGTTAGGCGGTTCGCTTTCCTTTTCCGAATACATGAAGATTGCGCCGACAAATTACGTTTTGAAAATGCTAATTGCTTTTCTTCTTACTCCCTTAATTTACTTGGGGCATTTTTTAGTCCGAAAATATTTAAAGCATAAAGATTAGTATTTGGATTCCTGGGTTCGCAGAT
>JBIIVA010000242.1:0-3144 GCA_044339705.1 Crocinitomicaceae bacterium | reverse complement strand
CAAACATGGTCTAATTTAATGAAAAATTGAGCCTGGGACACCCAAAATCTATTTGAAAATTACTTAAATGATTATTTTTCAAATAGTTAATAAATTGATCCAAATTTCTTGCGGAAGTCAGGAAGAAAACAAGTAAATTCAAAATAGATTTCTTGTTTGGTTAATTCTGGGGATAAGAAATAGGAATATTTGTTTTTAAATTCAATCACATCATCTTCTGTGTATCTTACAATCTCTCTGCTGAAATGAAAATTGTAACAAAAATCATAAACGTTTTTCTTTTTCTCTATTTTCATAACTATTCCTTTAATTGTTAAAAGTGCGACATTTTGTCGCCATGCGCAATGTAGTTTAGGACATCTACCAACATATCACAATAGACAGAATCACATTCTTTAACCGGTATTCCGTCTTTCGACATAAAAACAATCTTAAATTCATCCGACCATTTAAGATATATTAAAACGTTTCTTTTATGTTTCAATCCATTTACTGTAAACATTAGACTTCCCATGTATTCTTTTCTTTCTGGGATTTCAAATAAATTAGTTGCACCGAATGCAGTTAATGCCCACGTAACAAGGGCTGTTATTTGTTGAAGGATTGTTCTTGCTATTGACATGGTTTTATTTTTAATAACGAAAAACGCACCATTAGCTACTTGTATATTGGCTTAAATCAATGTTTTAGCATTTGTATTATTGTTTTAATTTGATGAAATTTTACCTGAATTTTTTTTGGGATTTTGAATTTATTAGAATCGAACTCCCCCCTATATTTCTAAATCATATTAATTAATGGTTGATTTATCTGATTAGGGATCGGTTATTATTGAATCAAATCAATTAAATTTAATTCTTTGCAACTATTGAGCTTTAAAAAGCCATTTTGAATGATTGAAATTGTGACCGTTGAAAATAATCCGAAGAAACTTTTTGATAGAAAAAAAAACTTTTTGTTTGTTATACGATCACCACGGGAATTGGTCGTGTAAATGGGGAAACCGTTAAAATACTCGATAACGAAACTATTTTTTTACAGTGGCTTTGAGTTTAAACGAATAAAGTAAGGTCTTTTACGAAAACCACTTATGAGCAGTTAAAATATATCGTAGAAATTTCTTCTGCAAATTATAAACATGCCTTACAAACGGGACAAAGAATTGGGATAATTTAGAAATTGAAGTACTTTATTTGTATGTTTTTTATTCCTTTTTCTGGATTCTTGCGTTGAGATTCTACTTACTTCAAATTTTAAATTCTTAATTAAAACGTATCTTTGCCATCATTTTTAATTTGCTATGGCACAGAAATACGCGACAAGAGAGGAAGATTATTCGAAATGGTACAATGATTTGGTGTATCGCGCTGATTTAGCGGAACACTCTGATGTTCGCGGCTGTATGGTCATCAAACCTTATGGTTATGCAATTTGGGAGAAAATGCGTGAAATTTTGGATGTAAAATTCAAAGAAACGGGACACTCGAATGCTTATTTCCCGTTGTTTATTCCTAAATCTTACTTGAGTAAAGAAGCTAGTCACGTGGATGGATTTGCCAAAGAATGTGCTGTTGTTACGCATTATCGTTTGAAGAATGCTGAAGATGGGAGTGGGGTAGTGGTAGACCCAGAATCCAAGTTGGAGGAGGAATTGATAGTTAGACCCACATCGGAAACGATTATATGGAATTCTTATAAGAATTGGATTCAATCCTATCGCGATTTACCGATTTTGATTAATCAATGGGCGAATGTGGTTCGTTGGGAAATGAAAACGCGTTTGTTTTTGAGAACAACGGAGTTTCTATGGCAGGAAGGTCATACTGCTCACGCTACCAAACAAGAGGCAATTGCAGAAACAGAGCAAATGCTCGATGTGTATGCTGATTTTGCAGAGAATTATATGGCTATGCCTGTAATCAAAGGTCGAAAAACAGCAAATGAGCGTTTTGCAGGTGCTGACGACACACTTTGTATTGAGGCAATGATGCAAGATGGAAAGGCACTTCAAGCGGGGACATCCCATTTTCTTGGTCAAAATTTCGCGAAAGCGTTCGAAGTGAAATTTGCTGACAAAGAAGGGAAATTGGAATATGTTTGGGCAACCTCTTGGGGTGTTTCAACCCGTTTGATGGGAGCCTTAATCATGACTCATTCAGATGATGATGGGTTGGTTTTACCTCCTGCTTTAGCTCCAATTCAAGTTGTTGCTGTGCCAATTTATCGTTCGCAAGAAGATTTGGAAGCAATTACAACAAAAATAAATGAGCTTGCTGCGAAATTGAAATCAAGAGGAATTTCTTTCAAATACGATGATGATGATAACCGACGTCCAGGTTGGAAATTCGCAGAATATGAAGCCAAAGGAGTTCCTGTTCGTGTTGCCATTGGTCCAAGGGATTTGGAAAATGGGAAAGCTGAGGTTGCTCGTAGAGATACTAAAACAAAAGAAATCGTCGATTTTGAGGGACTCGATTCTTACATTGAGCAACTTTTGAATGAAATTCAATCTAACTTGTTAGCCAAAGCGAAAGCATTTCGTCAAGAGAACACCAAAACGATTGACTCTTACGAGGAATTCAAAAAGGAAATCGAAAACGGTGGGTTCTTCTTGGCTCATTGGGACGGCACTTCCGAAACGGAGGATAAAATCAAAGAAGAAACGAAAGCAACAATACGATGTATTCCTTTTGATATTCCAGAAGAAGAGGGGTTTTGTATGGTTACAGGGAAGCCGTCTAAAGGTCGGGTTATATTCGCAAAAGCCTATTGATTTGTCAGTTTTTCGATTCAAGTATTTTGACGTAAAACAAGAAAAGAATCCATTAAAGGTTGGAACTGATAGCATGTTACTTGGCGCTTTTATTGAAGCTTCGAGCCATAATTATGCTTTAGACTTAGGCTCTGGAACGGGAGTTTTATCGTTGATGATTGCTCAGAAAAATCCTGTAATTAAAATTGATGCAATTGAAATTAATGAAGATGGTTCACAAGAATGCCGAGAAAATTTTGCATTAAGTCCATGGTCTGAACGTTTGATAGCTTTTAAAGGTGATTATTTTGCATTTCAATTTGAAACGAGTTATGACCTTATTTTTTCGAATCCACCTTATTTTTTGAATGACCTTCAATCGGATAATGATG
>JBIIVA010000221.1:0-3572 GCA_044339705.1 Crocinitomicaceae bacterium | reverse complement strand
GATGGCTCTTAGTCACGGAGCAGGGGCGGAGGTTCAACGTCCATTGGCGACTGTTGTAATCGGCGGATTGTTGCTTGCTACTTTCCTTACTCTATTTGTTTTACCTATTCTTTATGTTCTTTTTGAGAAAATTTCCTTCAAGAAAAAAAGTCTTTCTTCGTTAGCGCCGATTCTGATCATTCTGGTTTCAATAACTCCTTTTAATTCGAATGCGCAGAGAAAAATTACTTTGGATGAAGCGTATGAAATTGCCAATAAAAATAACCTACAAGTAAAAAATAAGGAACTTTTACAAGAATATCAGAAGAGTTTAATAAATACGTCATTTGATCCGGGAAATACGAATTTAACAACCGAAATGGGGCAAATAAATAGTTCCTATTTTGATACAAAAATAAGTTTAGTTCAAAGTTTTTCCTTTCCAACAATTTACAAAAGACAAAAACAAAGTTTAACCGCATCTTGGGATTTAGCTGCGCAGTCGGTCAATGTTTCCAGGTTGGAGCTTAGAAAATCAGTTGCTGAAGTTTTTTATTTCATATTGATCTTGAAAGAAAAAGAACAAATGCTCATGAAAGCTGACAGCACTTTTACCGAATTCGTAAGGAAAGCAGTACTTCGTTATGAAAAAGGGGAATCCAATGTCTTAGAAAAAACATCAGCAGAAACACAAAAAGCTGAGGTTCAAATGCAGTTGGTGAGTCTAAAAGCGGATTTGGTTGTCGCTCAGCTTCAATTACAATTGTTATTGAATACCACTGAAAAATTGAATCCGGTTTCTGAAAATAAACGCTTGATGCCGAAATTGAATTTGAATCAGTTGAGTTCACATCCAAATTTAATTTACATGCAAAAGCAAGTCGATTTAGCCAATTCAAATGTGAGTCTGGAAAAATCGAAATTACTTCCTGATTTGACGGTGGGTTATTTTAACCAAAGCATTCAAGGAGTTGGCGCAGATAACATCACTTACGGTCTAAATAAGCGATTCAATGGTGGGCAGGTAGCGTTCGGAATTCCTATTTTTAATGGTGCGCAAAAGGCTAGAATCAAGGCAGCGGGAAACAATGTCGAAATAGCTCAAAATGAATTCGATTACACCAAACAGCAATTCCAAACGGAACTAGATAAGGCGAATGCGACGTTACAACTTTTGGAAGAACGAGCAAATTATTATGAAACTGTTCAGCTCGCAAATGCGGAATTGATTCAGAAAACGGCCTTAAAACAATTTGAAGAAGGAGAAATTGATTATATGGAATGGACGTTATTGAATAATCAATCCATCCAAATTCGGAATGCATACTTGGATGTATTAAAATCGTTAAATGAAATGACGATTTATGTTCAGTTTCTCACCAACTCACTCTAATCAAAAACATAAAATTTAATAAATATGAAAATAATTTTAAAATTCATTCCGATTGTCTTTTTGGTTGCTGCTTGTGGAAGTAAATCGGAAGATACTAACACGAAAAAGGAAACCAATGAAAATAGATTGACTTTGACAGACGTTCAGGCTAAATCCGTCAAATTGACATTTGGGAAACTTGAATCAAAAACAATTTCCAGTTCAATTAAAGTGAATGGAAAAATTGATGTTCCTCCTCAAAACTTGGTTTCCGTAAGCGTACCTATGGGTGGTTTTTTGAAATCAACAAAACTTTTACCCGGAATGCATTTGTCAAAGGGTGAGGTAATTGCGACTTTAGAAGATCAACAGTACATTCAGCTGCAGGAAGATTATTTGACGACTAAGTCAAAACTTGAATTGGCTGAATTGGAATTCAATCGACAAAAAGACTTGAATCAAAGTAAAGCCAGTAGCGACAAATTATTTCAACAAGCCAGAGCGAATTTTCAAGCACTTAAAGTTTCTCAAAGTGCGCTTGCCGAGAAATTACGTCTAATTAATATCAACCCAAAAAACCTAAATGAAAATACTATTTCGAAAAGCATTCAATTGTTTTCTCCATTTTCAGGATATGTTTCTAAAGTAAATGTTAATATTGGTAAATATGTGAATCCTTCTGATGTTCTATTTGAATTGGTCGATCCGAGAGATATCCATTTGAATCTCAATGTTTTCGAGAAAGATTTAATTCAATTGGCAGTTGGCCAAAAAGTCGTAGCATTTACCAACTCTAGACCAGATAAAAAATATGATTGCAATATAATTTTAATTAGCCAAGATATTGCATCTGACAGAACCGCCGAGGTTCATTGCCATTTTGATAAGTATGACCGAACATTATTGCCGGGAATGTATATGAATGCTGAGATTGATTTGAAAAATTCAAAATCATTGGCTGTTCCCGAAGAATCAGTTGTTTCTTTTGAAGGGCAAAACTATCTTTTTGTTAAATCCAACCAAAAAAACACATTTGAATTCCGAGAAGTTGAAATTGGAAATACGGAAAATGGTTGGACTCAGGTTTTGAACTCAGAGATTTTTCAAAATCAACAAATTGTTGTTAAAGGTTCTTATGGATTATTAATGGCTCTAAAAAACAAATCGGAAGAATAAATTCAATTATGTTTCCAACTTATTAAATTAATTTACGTCTTATCATAAAATCATAATTAAATGAAGAAAATCAATTCAATTCTATTCAGTCTTTATATTGTTTCATCTTCTCTTTTATTCTTCTATTCTTGCGAGAAAGAGGAGGCATGTGATGAAGATAATATAAGTAAACAAGGCGATGATGATAGTCATAACATGGGACAAAATTGCATGCAATGTCATAAGCTAGGAGGCGAAGGTGAGGGATGTTTTGTTGTAGCAGGAACCGTTTATGATACGCTATCAATCAATACTTTGAATTCAGGCAAAATAGAACTTTTTACAGGGCCTGATGGAACCGGAAATTTAGTTCATACTATTCAAGTTGATTCGAAAGGAAATTTTTACACGACTGAAAATTTTGACATAGCGGGATTATATCCTGTTCTTACAGGTCCATCGGGAAATAAGTCTTACATGGGAAGTTCTTTAACTACAGGTCAGTGTAATTCGTGTCATTCGAGTTCGAATCGAATAAATGGTTATTAGAAAGCAGGTTCGTTTAAAATCACTTTTTTAAACGGGATTCTAATTCCGCGATAAAATCATCTTCACGTTCTGGTGAAATTAGTAGTTCATCGAATTGATTGTAATGAACAATTAATCCTTTCCAAGCTGTTGAAAATTTGACTCCGGCGTATATTCCTTTTTGTTTTTCTATTTTTCTTATCGAAGAATAAGGAATTACTTTTTTAAAAAATAGTGTTTTACAAATCAGATAGTTCTCTTTAAGCACGAAGTAGGTCGTTTTAAGAATAAGGTAAAACAAAAGTGCTAAAAACAGCAGAACCCCGGAAAAAGGACGAAGTACCGAAAAGTCATTTTCAGTTATTATGGAGAAAATAGCAATTCCGGAATAAAGAAGAAACACGAATAAAAAAATGAAAACGAAGGTTTTGTCTCTTTTCGTTTCAAATCTCATCTCACCAGGCAAATAGTGGACGCGTTGACATCATGGCATTCACATCGCTTCGAACTGAGCTTAGAATTGACTCATTATCTTTAT
>JBIIVA010000104.1:0-8463 GCA_044339705.1 Crocinitomicaceae bacterium | reverse complement strand
GATCGATTAATGATACAATAGCTGGGATTTCATTCTCTTTAATTCCTCTTGATGTTACTGCAGGTGTTCCAACTCGAATTCCCGATGTAACAAATGGTGATTCTGTGTCAAAAGGAACCATGTTCTTATTAACGGTTATATCAGCTTTAACTAGCGAATTTTCAGCGTCTTTACCTGTAATTCCTTTTGAACGTAAATCAATAAGCATGCTGTGATTTTCTGTTCCGCCAGAAATAATTGAATAACCTCGTTTCACAAATTCTCCCGCCATAATGCGCGCATTCGTTTGAACTTGAGTCATATAGGTTTTATAGGAAGGATTCAACGCTTCTCCAAAAGCAACAGCCTTCGCTGCGATTACATGTTCAAGAGGGCCTCCTTGTATACCTGGGAAAACGGCTGCATCTAAAAGAGCTCCCATCGATTTCAAGTTGCCATTGTTCCATTTCAATCCAAATGGATTTTCAAAATTGTGACGCATCATTATCACACCCCCACGCGGACCACGAAGCGTTTTATGCGTTGTCGTTGTAACAATATGACAATGCTCAAGCGGGTCATTTAAAAGTTTTGCCGCAATTAATCCGGCAGGGTGCGAAATATCCGCCAGAACCAAGGCTCCAACTTCGTCTGCTACTTTTCGGATTCTAGCATAATCCCAATCTCTTGAATAAGCTGACGCTCCACAGATAATCATTTTTGGTTTTACTTCTCGAGCTTTGGATTCCATCGCCTCATAGTCGATGTATCCTGTTTCTTTTGAAACGCCATAAAAATGAGGTTTATATAGTTTACCCGAAAAGTTAACAGGAGAACCATGCGTTAAATGTCCTCCATGTGATAAATCAAAACCCAATATAGAATCACCTGGCTGCAGACAAGCTAGAAAAACCGCTGCATTTGCCTGTGCTCCTGAATGTGGTTGAACGTTTGCCCAAGTTGCTCCAAATAATTCACATAATCTGTCAATTGCTAGCTGTTCTACTTTGTCAACAACCTCACATCCGCCGTAGTATCTTTTACCAGGGAGTCCCTCTGCATATTTATTGGTAAGGACGCTTCCCATAGCTTGCATAACTTGCTCACTTACAAAATTCTCTGAAGCAATTAATTCAATTCCGTGTAATTGACGATTTTTTTCTTGTTCAATTAATGCAAAAATAGCTGTATCTTTTACCATTATTTTTTTGATTGATTAGCGTAATTGATTTTATAAATTTTTTCCAATCCTTCTCGAAGGTTTGTTAAAGGTTTGTAGTCGGTTAGTTTATACAGTTTTTCAGAACTACCAACGCGACGCTCTACTTCATAATCATATCGTTTTTTAGGAGCTTCAATGTATATGATCTCTGAACTTGAATTCGTAATTGACTTGATTTCATTCGCAAGATCCGTAATGCACCACTCTGCTTCATTTGCAATATTGACAATATGACAACCTTTGATTCCAATTAATCTTACACAGGCCTCAACCGTGTCATCAATATACGTGAAATCACGCGTTTGATTTCCTGTTCCGAATACGGTGATTGATTCGTTTTCAATTGCTTGTTCAAAAAATCGTGGTACAACCATTCGATTATCTTGATTCCAACCATAAACATTGAAAAACCGAAGTGAAATCACATTGATACCCTTTTCTTCATGATGAGATGCAAGGTAAATTTCATTGTATCGTTTAGCCATCGCGTAAGAAGTGCGAGGATCAACTAAAACTTCTTCGGTTAATGCGTTTTTCACGATTGCAGAGTGGCTGTATATCCCACTTGTTGATGCATAAAGAATGTATTTCACATTATTTGCTTCCGCTGCTTCGATCACATTTCTTGTCCCAATAACTTCAACATCCATTGTTTCGACCGGATTATCAGCAACGATATCAACCCCTAATACTGCTGCAAAGTGATATATAACATCGCATCCTTGAGAAGCCTCTAGAACCAGTTGTCTACTGCGCACATCGCCCTTAATGAATTTAATTTTCGCAAAAGTGTCTTTGTCAAGTTTATTCCCGCGCAAAAGCGAATCAAGAACAACTACCTCATGATTATCATCAACTAACCTTTTGGCTAAATTGCTTCCGATAAATCCTGCTCCTCCTGTTATAAGTATTTTCATAGGTATGGTATCAAGTGCAAATATCCGAAAAAATGTTTAAATCTGATTAAATAAGCTTAATTCAAAACTCGTTTTATGAAATGAAGTTTATGAGTTTCTTTGCAGTAATCAGAGTTATAGATGCCCGATTTTGTTAACTGATCGATACGAACTCTTCCTGATGCATGAATAATTGTTTCATTATCCAATACGATCCCAACATGTATAATTTTCCCTTTTTCATTTGTAAAATAGGCCAAATCTCCCTGCCTAGCCTCTTTTGAATCGATTAATTCGCCTATTTCTGCTTGTTGATATGCGTCGCGAGGTAGATTAAGATCATATAGTCGAAAAACAAGTTGAACAAATCCCGAACAGTCGATTCCAAAAATACTTTTTCCTCCCCATAAATAAGGAGTATTGATAAAATCTTTGGCAATTTCTGTCAGATTTTTGTTTGCTTTGTTTTTCTTTAATTCGTTTGTAAAATCGAAATTTCCAATTTTAAATGTTGATTCGTTGGATACAAGGCTGCCGATAGAAGTGATTTGTCTTCCCCATGGTGTTTGAATGTAGTTAACAAGTTGATCTTGGTATGCGTAATCATTTAACCACTTTTTAAATTCTTTTTCTGTTAGGGGAAGCAGGTGTTTAATGTCGACGTATCCCTCGTAACCATCTAAAATTGTCCTGATTTTCATCCAAGGTTCTCCGAACGAAACAACTTCAACAGGTTCTCCGAAAAGAAGCTGAGAAATAATTTCAGAGCTATCACTCGAATCCAATCTAATGGGAGCAACCGAAACTAAACAAAAAGCCAATTTTTGATTTTCGGTTATTAATTTCAAATTGTTCATATGTAACCATAAAAGTAACTATTAATGCGTTATTTTAGATTAATTTTGAATTTCAAATTTTAAAATTGAACGGAAAAAAATTAATTTTAGTTACCAATGATGATAGTGTTTCTGCTAAGGGAATTCACGCTTTAGTTGAAGTTGCCTCACGTTTTGGAAAGGTTGTTGTTGTGGCTCCGGATAAACCACAATCAGGAATGGGGCATGCCATAACTATTAATCATCCACTTCGATTGAATAAAGTCGAATTATTTGGTAAAATTGAGGCTTATTCATGCTCAGGAACCCCCGTTGATTGCGTGAAGCTCGCCATTTATGAGGTTTTGCATCGTAAGCCAGATCTTATTCTTTCTGGAATTAATCATGGCGAAAATTCTTCCACAAATGTCCTTTATTCCGGTACAATGTCTGCTGCGATAGAAGGTGCAATGGAAGGGATTTCGTCAATTGGTTTTTCTCTTGCTGATTACGAGCCAAATGCTGATTTTTCTGCCTCTATGCATTTTGCGGAAATTTTAATTGAGAAAGCATTAAGTTTTGATTTTCCGATAGGTATTTGTCTAAACGTTAATATACCTAAATTGAAGCAAACTGAAATAAAAGGAATTAAAATTTGTAAGCAGGCGCATGCTTTTTGGGCAGACCGATTTGACAAAAGAAAGGATCAATTTGGAAGGACTTATTTTTGGTTGACCGGTGAGTTTTCAGATGTTGACAAGAGACCGGATACAGACTTACATGCTCTTAAGGATGGATTTGTAAGTGTTGTACCCACTTTATATGATTTAACAGCGTATGATAAAATCAATCATTTTGAAAATTGGAATTTATGAGACTGAATTGGAGTAAGGAAAATACCTTTGGTTTGTTGATTGGGTTAATTTCTCCACTTGTTTTTTTACCTGTGGTGTTGTTTGTAATGGCTCAATCTTCAGGTAGTAATTTCGAATATTTTTGGTTACAATTTACTTATTTTTCGGAGTTCAGAAGTAAATATTTGTCTCTCGCGTTAATTTCAAATTTAATTTGGTTCTATTTTTTTCTGAACCGCGAAAAGTATGAATATACGAAAGGAATTATCTTAGGTCTTTTGTGTTATGCGCCTTACATGATTTACATAAACGTTTTTAAGTGATTTCAGTAAAAAAGATTTTTGTAATTGCGGGAGAAGCTTCGGGTGATATGCATGCAGCTAACCTCATTCAAGAAATGAAATCTATTCACGCAGATAGTGAAATGGTAGGATGGGGAGGAGATCGAATGAAAAACGAAGGTGTTTTAATCAAAAAACATATTTCAGAATTGGCTTTCATGGGGTTTAAGGAGGTTATTTTAAACTTGAAAACTATTCTGCATAACTTTAAGTCTTGTAAAAGTCAAATTTTAGAGTTTAAACCCGATTTTATTCTACTTGTTGACTACCCCGGTTTTAACTTGAGAATTGCAAAATGGGCAAAAAAAAAAGGAATCCCAGTAGCATATTACATTTCTCCTCAAATTTGGGCTTGGAAGCAATCACGGGTTTTTCAAATAAAGGAAAATGTTACGAAAATGTATTCAATTCTTCCTTTTGAACCTGAATTTTACAAAAAATTTGGAGTTGAGGTAGAATATTGTGGTCATCCATTGCTAGACGAGATCGCTCGTTTCAATCAAACGATAGATAATAAATTTAGTTCTGTAAAGCCTATTTTAGCTATTCTTCCCGGAAGTCGAAAACAAGAAATAGAGCGAAAACTTCCTATCATGCTTGAAGCGGCGAAACATTTTACTGAACATGAGATAGTGGTTGCATGCGCTCCTAATTTACCGATGAATTATTACGAAAAATACGAATCTAAAAATATTCGTTTTGTTCAAAATGAAACGTATAAATTATTGAATAGTGCTAGTTTAGCTATCGTTACATCGGGAACGGCAACCTTGGAAACAGCATTATTCCGGGTACCCCAAGTGGTCTGCTACAAAAGTTCGAAAATGTCCTATTTTATTGCTAGAATGCTTGTCAAAATAAAATACATTTCGCTTGTTAATTTAATTCTAAATCGGGAAGTCGTTTGCGAATTGATTCAAAATCAGTGCAATACTGAGCGGATTGTTCAGGAATTACAATCAATTGAAGTTGATTCGATTAAACGAAAAACAATGCTTAAAGACTACAATCAGTTGATTTCTCTATTGGGAGAAAATGGTTCGTCTAGAAGGGTTGCTGAAAAAATTTGGTCTGAATTTGGTAGTGTTAATTTGAAATGAATCGAATTGGATTTCTTTTGTTCTTTTTGTTTTTTTTCGCCTTTACAAATGCGCAGCAGATTCGAATTGGATTGTATAATTCTCAAAATATAAGCACCGTAAGATTCATTCCAAAAAATGGTTCATTCTATATTTTTTCGGATACAAATTTAATTTTCAAGGCAACTGGCTCTGATATTATTGAAACAAAAGCGTTTCTCAATGACAAAATTGAGGTTTTTATTAATGGTAGTCTTTTAGGTATTCATAAAAAACTGTCTTTGATTTCTGAAAAAAATGAAAATTATTTGGAAACAAAGTTGACCAAACCAAATTTAAAACCCCGCTTGTATGAAGGTGATTTTGTGGTTGACAATAAGAAAGGATTTTTGGATATTATTAATGAAATAGATTTAGAGCAATATTTGGAGGGAGTCATAGAATCTGAGGCAGGACCGGGACAACGCACAGAATACTATAAAGTTCAGGCAATAATAAGCAGAACCTACGCTTTAAAGTATTGGGAAAAACATAGATCCTCAGGTTTTAACCTTTGCGACGGTACACATTGTCAGGCCTATTTGCATAAGAGAAATCAATCAAGCTTAATTGATTCAGCGGTAAAATATACGCGATCAATTGTTTTAATGGATTCTTCGGGCGAATTATCGGCAACATTTTTTCATGCTAACTGTGGAGGTCAGACATGCGAACCAGATCAAGTTTGGAATGAGAAAATACTCGGATTTACAAGTTTCCGGGATACTTTTTGTATTCATACAAAACAAGCAAATTGGACAAAAAAAATCCCAGTTAAAGATTGGTTTACCTTTTTAGAGGACAAGTATAACTTTCCCACATGGGATTCTTTGAGTTATGACATGGCTGCAAATTTCATTCAAAACGAACGAAAAGCATTTTACATCAATCCTATATATGGAATTCCTTTACGCGATATTCGTGACGCATTTAAACTCAAGTCAACTTATTTTAATTGTAAAATTGAAGGGGATTTCATTGTGTTAAATGGCAAAGGTTTTGGTCATGGTGTAGGGCTTTGTCAGGAGGGAGCGATGAATATGTCCAAATATGGTTTTCGATTCGAGCAAATACTTTCTTTTTATTATCCCTATCGTAAACTTACCGTGATTCCTATTTCTTTTTCTTCTCCAAAAAAGTGATTACCAAACTTAGATTTTATTAATCGAACTCCTCAGATTACAAATTTTACCTTCGGTAGATATCTTTGATCAATAGAAAAAGTATTCAGTTCAGCCAGCGCAGTAAAAAAACAGACCCTAAATACTGTTAATTTAGGAGACTATTGAAAGGAAAAGTAGCCTATAATTTAATTAATTTTGAAAATGGAATTTTCTAAGCGATTTATTCGGTTCAATTGGCTGATTTTAGTATTAATTTACTTAGTAATTTTTGCCGGAAGTTTTGTTCGTATTTCAGGCAGTGGTATGGGGTGTCCCGACTGGCCAAAATGTTTTGGCAAATGGGTTCCACCGACTGATGTTACTGATTTGCCTTCAGACTATCGAGAGGCTTATCTTTTGAAAAGAGAGAAAAAAGTTAAGAAATTTTGTAAGTTTCTGAATCGCATTGGAATGTCTGAAACTGCACATAAAATTGAAAATAATCCAGATGTTTACAAGGAGGAGGCATTCAATGTCCAAAAGACCTGGACAGAATATATCAATCGATTATTGGGATTTCTAGCAGGCAACTCGCTTATTGTTGGATTGATTTGGTTCTTTGTGAGGTATCGATTCTCGAAATTAAAATGGATGATGTTTTTGAATTTAATTTTAATCGGCCTTGAAGGTTGGTTTGGTTCAATTGTGGTAGCTACAAATTTAGTTCCATGGACAATTACAATACACCTTTTTTTAGCTTTGGTAATACTTTTAATTCAAGTATTTGTATTGTTTAAAATAAGCAGTTTGAACAATGTAAATTATGAGATTTCACGCCCCATTAAATGGCTTGTTTGGTTTATTTTGATTGTGACTTTTTATCAAATGTTTTTAGGGACTCAAGTTCGAGAGGCTACGGATTATTTGGTTAAGAATGGCACCTCACGTTCTGATTTAATTGATAAATTGGGTTTACCTTTCCTAATACATAGAAGTTTTTCATGGTTGGTTCTGATTTTACTTGTTTTTATTACTTGGAAAAACGAAAAAGAATATAAGTATATATCAATTCGGCTAGCATTTATTACGCTGGTTGTTGAATTGATTTCAGGTGTTTTGCTTGCATATGCTGAGATGCCAGGGTTGGTGCAAACGGCGCATTTGGTTTTTGCCTCTATTTTGCTTGGTATCCTTTGGTATATTTCTTTAGGAATGAGATCATTTAAAGTTATTAAATAAAAAAAGCTACCTGAATCAGGCAGCTTTTCTTGAATCCGAGTAAATAATTAATTTACGCTTGAAGAAAGTTCTGAACCTGCTTTGAAACGGATTGTGTTTTTTGCAGCGATAGTAATTTCTTTTCCTGTAGAAGGGTTACGTCCTTTACGGGCGTTTCTTTTCGATACACTGAAAGAACCAAAACCAACTAGAGAAATTCTATCTCCTTTTTTCAATGCTGATGAAGTTGCACCAACAAATGCGTCTAATGCTTTTTTTGCATCAACCTTAGACAATCCAGATCCTTCTGCAATTGCATCAATTAATTCTGCTTTGTTCATAAAAATTTGTTTAAATGAGTTAATAATAATTAATTAAAGAACAAATATATCGGAATAACAATGCGTTGAACCTAATCTAACCAAAAAAAACACGAAAATGTTGAAAAATCCCATTTTTTGTTAATAAAAGTAACCAAAACGCCTGATTTACGGGGGATTCAGCCATAAATCAAACTAAATTTTAGAAGCAAATTATTTCGTAGTACTTTTGAGTTCGAATGAAAAATTTGAATAGGACTTTTTATTACTGGTTGTTACAATTTTTGGGTTGGAGTTCTTATGCAATACTAGTATTAATTGCTTCTTTCAATAAACAGGGATATAATCTTGGTATATTTTTTTTTATAAATCTTGTCGTTTCTCTTTTACTAGGAATTTATTTAAGTCATCAATTAAAAAAAACTATCACAAGTAAAGGATTATTAAAGATTAATCAGTTTACAGAATTACTTCAAATTGTTTCATTGGTTTTAATTTTCTCGTTTTTACATGCGTTAATAACTAAATTAATTAGTTTATCGATTATTGCATCGTTTTTAAATTTCAGTGTCGTTTGATTTTTTATAAAATTGGGCT
>JBIIVA010000069.1:0-12097 GCA_044339705.1 Crocinitomicaceae bacterium | reverse complement strand
CATACCGAACAAGTAAATTCATAATTTCTGGAGATCTTCAACATCGACACATTGATTATTCATTTATTGGTTTTGATGATGTCAGTGGTGAAATTAAAAATGTCGAACAACAAGTTTCTTTTAATTTTTTCAATCCCAAAGTTTCGGCAAACTATATTGTAAATTCCAATCATTCATTCTTCGCGAGTTACGGTATTGCAAACAGAGAACCAGTGAGAAGGGATTTTCGTGAAAGCACCCCTGCGAGTCGTCCAAAACACGAAACCATGCGCGATTTGGAAGTTGGATATAATTTCACACGACAAAAATTGGCTTTATCAACGAACGTTTATTGGATGGATTACACCAATCAGCTGGCACTTACCGGAAAAATCAATGATGTTGGAGGTTATACGCGAACAAATGTCGCGGACAGCTACCGTGCCGGAATTGAATTAAATGGAAATTATAAAATTATCCCAGGACTTCGTTTGAACGCTTCGATTTCATTGAGTCAAAATAAAATCAAGTATTTTGAAGAGTTTGTGGATGAATATTTAGACAATGAGCCTTATTATCAGCAACAAGTAATTGTTCACGAAAACACAGATTTAGCCTTTTCACCGAATATCGTAGCAAATGGTGGCTTCACATACGTTCCAGTTAAAGGCTTAACGATTGACTGGATGTCCAAATATGTTGGCAGACAGTTTTTAGATAACACTTCAAATGTTAAACGAAGTATTAACCCGTTCACGTTCTCTAACCTCATCGTTTCCTACACGATTACTGATTTGTTTTTCAAGGAAATTACATTCGGATTACAAGTCAATAATTTGTTTAACGCGATGTATTCCAATAACGGTTATACGTTCTCCTATATTTATGGCGGACAAACCACGACGGAGAATTTTTACTATCCGCAGGCAGGCAGGAATTTTATGGGAAGGATGTTGATAAAACTGTAGCGAAAATGAAGTAAAGAATTTCAATTACCTTTGTAAAAAACTATTCCATGAAATCAACTTTTTGCGTCCTTTTCACTTTTATTTTTTTATCGAATTTTGTTCTTGCTCAAAATCAAAGTTATGATTCTGAAATAATTACATCCGATTCTGAACCTACCTATCCAGGTGGTCTTATTGAATTGAGGAAATTTATTGCCACCAATGTGCAATATCCAATGGATGCGCTTGAAAAAAATCTGCAAGGGAAAGTGTATGTTCGATTCAAGGTTGATAATTCAAATGGTAAAATTGATAGCGTTTGGATAGAAAAGGGAATTCCAAATTGCCCAATGTGCGATGAAGAAGCAGTTCGCGTTATTAAGATGATGCCTAATTTCATCCCGACCGAATCAGAGCAAAAATATTACTCCATGCAACTACCTATTAGTTTCGTCTTGGAAGGAGGAGAAGAACCAA
This sequence comes from Crocinitomicaceae bacterium, assembly GCA_044339705.1. Lineage (GTDB taxonomy): Bacteria > Bacteroidota > Bacteroidia > Flavobacteriales_D > Crocinitomicaceae > UBA952. Next base: position 10,694 of record JBIIVA010000069.1, on the reverse strand, counting down.
ATTCAGTTGATGATGAAAATGAAATCACAAAACGTTATGACGCCCATTGGGCTGGATTCGATATTGGATCTTTGATCTTAATGAGCAAAGGTTTTAATTCGACATTCGAAAATAATCCTTATTGGGAAAATAATATTGGTAAATCTAGTTCTGTTAATTTGAACCTACTAGAATACAAGTTACCTATTGTTAAGCAATATTTGGGCCTCACAACCGGTTTAGGATTAGCCTTTTCGACAGTTGGATTTGGGGATAATTATTTGCTTTATCACGATCAAGATACTGTTTTTGCGGTGAAAGACAACCTTCAATCTTATCGAAATAATAGTTTAACTGCAACTTACTTAACCGTTCCGCTTTTGCTTGAGTTCTCAACGAAAGCACAACAAAAAAAGAGTTTCTATGTCGCCGCAGGTGTTGTTGGAGGGTTGCGTATTGGTTCATATACAACCAAAACAGGCAAATATGAAAATGGCGATCGATTTCAAAATGTCGTTCGTTCCAAATACAATCTGAATCCTGTTACATTAGATGCAACCTTGAGGGCAGGCTATGGTTGGATTGGCTTATATGCCTCTTATCAACTGAACTCACTTTTCAAGAATAATAAAACCGTTGATGTATTTCCATTTAAGGTCGGAGTGACGTTCAATGTAGATTTTTTCAAGAAGGGAAAATCAAACGAAGACGAGGAAAGCACTGATAGCAAGTAGTCTCAAAATTTTATTTCTGTTTCTTCAAAGACAACAAAAGGTATAAAATAAAACCGATACTTACTCCAATTGAATTGGCTAAAACATCTAACCAAGATGGTTGTCTTCCTGGAACAAAACCTTGAAAATACTCTAACAGCAACCCATATCCAATGAGTAAGGGTAGGCAAAAAAGATAAGTTTTTAAGTTTTTCACCACCAATCCAAAATTCAAACTAAGAACTGCATAGGCAATGAAATGATTTATTTTATCATGTTCACCAATTTTCTCAATTGATTTTGGAGGCAACAGACTCAAAATCGCTATTCCGATAAAAACAAGAATGAATGAAACCAAAAAGAGTTTTTCCTTATTCACGTTCATAACCAAATTTTTCTCCTTTTTCAATTGCCGGAATTCCATCTTTCATCCAAAGAGGCATCGGTTTTCCTTGGAGATAATAATCAAAGAATTGACGCATACGAATACTCAAATCAATTTTATAAGGGAGTTTTGTCAAGTTGTGATCATCTTCATTGTAATTCAGCAACCAACACGGTTTACCCAAACGACGCATTCCATTGTAAAGCTCAATTCCTTGATACCACGGAACGGCTCCATCTTTGTCGTTGTGCATGATTAAAAGTGGAGTTGTAACTTTTGGCAAATGAAATAATGGTGAATTTTCAACATAAAGATTTGGAGCTTCCCAAATCGTTTTTCCGATCCGACTTTGTTGCGATTCATACTGAAATTGGCGATTCAAACCACTTCCCCATCGGATTCCACCATAAGCAGAAAACATATTTCCAACCGGAGCACCAGCCATAGCTGCCGCGTATCGTTTGGTCATCGTAATTAATTGAGCAGTTTGGTAACCACCCCAACTTTGTCCTTGCAAGCCCATTTTTGTTGAGTCAACTGGATAATTTTTGATTAAATAATCCGTCGCACTCATGATTGAATTGAATGCTGACTTTGCTGGCTGACCCGAAACATATCTAATATCCGGAATGAAAACTAAATACCCTGCTGACGCATATTCCAGTGGGTTGATTGTGCTTGCTGAAGGTCTCGGCGCTTGGTGATTATGCAAATTATCCGAATTTAACTCATAATAATAAAGTAAAAGCGGGTATTTCTTGGATGCATCGTAATCTTCAGGTTTGTAAAGTAAGCCCTCCAATTCCGTTCCATCGTAGGATTTCCATTTTACTAATTCTACAGTCGCCCAATTGTAGTTTGCTTGCTGCGGATTGGTATTTGAGATGACTTTTTCATTGGTGAACGTCGAATCAAGCATTCTAATTTCTGGATATTCATCCAGATTCATTCTTCGTAATAGAATTTTTGATTTGTCTATGGAACGACCCATCGAATTGATTTTAAAAGGACCATCATATCTTTTAAACAAGCCATACATTCCCGTTTCATCGTAAAACGTATAAATTCCTTCTCCTTTCGATTTAGTATCAAAACCTTTGGCATAACAATCTTTCAAATCAATATAAACGCTATCACTAGACCATTTCACCAAATCAAATTTCACTTTTCGTTTCTCTCCTTTTTGTTCGGTCAGAGGCAGTAAATTTTTGCCAGGAATATCATAAGCCCAAATGTCATACTCCGATTTGAATAGAAAATATTGCTCACCGCGTGTGTAACCATAAACTCCTTCCGGACCGGCTTCTGTAGGTTGACCGTTGACGTCTTCATCCCAACGAATTCCAATCCAATTGCAGGTAACACAAGCTGTTTTGTTCGAGTCAATATTTTTTAAGTAATGTTGCTTCGTTTCTGGATTAAAATAGGAATAATATGTTCCACTTGGAGATAATTGACCGCCATATGAAACGGCACTTTCAATCAGTTTTACTTCTCCCGTTTTTATTGAAATTCGATAAACATCTTCCAGTGCAGGCGATTTCCATTGAGCTTGAATAGCGTATTGTTCGTTTGAAGTTGCCAATAAAAAATTACCTTCCAATTTGGTATTCGGTCTGGCATTTAGCGTATCGTTTGTCAATTGAACCGCTTTCTGTGCATCAAAATTATAGACAAATAAATCGCTTTTCTTTTTGTCGTCTTTCAACTCGACAAGTTGCTGCGGTTGAATGCGTTTATCGAGGTAATGCCAAACATCCACTTTTACTTTTTCGGATTCGAGCAAGGTGTCCTTTTCTTCTTTTTTCACGCGCTCGGAAACACCAAAGAACAAATACTTTCCGTTGTCCGTGAAAATTGGCGTTTGAAATTCAGACACACCAAAATTCCTCTCAAAATCCAAATTCAAGGTATCTCCTAGTATTTCATTTTCCTGCAATTTGTAATCGTAAATAGTAAGAAGATATTGTTTAGTTTTCGCTGTATCAGTTGAAGAAAGAAAAGCAATTTTATCCATGGATTTATTCCACTCCGGGAGTTTATAAGAACTTCGTTTTGGAGCTTGAATAAGGTCTGACCAGCCACTGACTTTTTTGATATTCAATGAAAAAGAATCAACTTTCAATTTTGTGTGCTCGATGAATGCGAGTTGACTTCCATCTTTTGAAAAAGAGAATTCAGTTACATTTTTCACTTTTTTAATTTTCTTCGGGTCTAAATTGAAATAAGTCAGCACATTGCCATCACTTTTTGGCTCTACTTTTTTCTTCTTTTTGAAAAGATTGAATTTCTTTTTCTTTGGCTTTGATAATTCATTTCCTTCTGTTAAATAAGCCAAATTACTTCCCTCCTCGCCAATTGAAAAGGATTTCAGTTTAGGGGTTTTAATCAGTGAATCTTGTTGGGTCAAATAAATAAAAAGTGAATCCTTTGGCCATTTTTTCTTATCGATTTTATTCAACTCACATTTTCGCAAGGTATCAAAACCGGGTGTGACTTTAAACGCAATCAATGACTCATCAAAAGCAATTTTCGCATCCTTCCCTCTGAAAATCGAATCTAATTTTTGCGTTTTTGAATTGTAAATAAACAAATATCCGTCACCTTTCAAAGGCGTTTTTTCATAAGTTACAAAATTCCCCTTTGAAGAAATCTGTTGTTTCTCCGTCTTTTTCCACTCAAAATAAGTTGTGTGATCGATAACTTTCTTTTGAGCATTTAGGCCGAATGAAAATAGAAATGTAAAGAAAAGAGATTTAAATAGTAGTTTCATTTGGTAAAGATACCAAACTAGAGACTTATTTTAATTCATGCAACAAGGAAATTACCTTCCGTCACCATCAAATAAGTTGCCCAATCCTCCAAGGATGCTTCCCTCCTCTTTGCGCTGAGTTGTCCCGTATGACAAAATGCGTGATGCCAATCGTGAAATGGGAAGTGATTGCAACCAAACTTCTCCAGGACCACGAAGCGTAGCAAAAAATACGCCCTCACCACCAAAAAGTGTGTTTTTTATACCACCAACAAATTGGATATCGTAGTCAATATCGGAAGTATAGGCAACGACACAACCTGTATCAACACGTAAAACTTCACCTGGATTCAATTTGCGACTCATAACGTGTCCACCTGCGTGACAGAAAGCCATTCCGTCGCCTTCCAATTTTTGCATAATGAATCCTTCTCCACCAAACAAACCAGTGCCTAATTTTCTCTGGAACTCGATTCCAACAGAAACGCCTTTAGCTGCGCACAAAAACGAATCTTTTTGACAAATCAATTTGCCGTTGTACTGCTGTAAGTCAATTGGAATAATTTTTCCTGGATATGGTGAGGCAAATGCCACCCGTGCTTTTCCAAAACCCGTATGCGTATATGCAGTCATAAAAAGGCTTTCACCTGTTAACAATCGTTTTCCGGCGCTAAAAAGTTTACCCATGAAACCTTGTTGCTGTTGGGATCCATCGCCAAAAATCGTTTCCATTTGAATTCCTTCATCCATGTACATGAACGAACCGGCCTCGGCAATCGCCGTTTCTTGTGGATCTAATTCAATTTCTACTAACTGCATTTCTTCACCCTTGATGAAGTAGTCGATTTCGTGGTTGCTTCGCATAGTTTATTTTTCTGAATTCAAATTTAAAATAAAAGAAAATTATCTAAAGTCTATTCGGTTTAATAATCGTTAAAAATCTTTATTAGCAGAATCAATGATGATTGTTACCGGACCATCATTTACTAACGTAACTTTCATATCAGCTCCAAATTCACCTGTTTGCACTTTTGTTTTCAGTTCTTGTTGAACTTGGTCAATGAAGTAAGTGTATAGCGGAATAGCTTTTTCAGGTCGCGCCGCTCGAATGTAACTTGGACGATTACCTTTTTTAGTTGAAGCGTGAAGCGTAAACTGACTTACGATCAACAATTCTCCAGAAACATCTTGGATAGAAAGATTCATTTTTCCATCTTCATCGTTGAAAATCCGAAGATTAATTAGTTTTTGAATCAAATAATCTGCATCAGATTGCGAGTCTGTAGTTTCAACACCCAGTAACACCATCAAGCCATTGGAAATGGCTCCAGCTATTTTTCCGTTGATGCTAACGGAGGCTTCTGAAACGCGTTGAACGACAATTCTCATAAAAATTCATTTCTTCGATAGGGATCATTTTCATCTTCCAACATCAACTGAACGTAGCTTTGATAGCGCGATTCAGCGATTTCACCAGATTCAATTGCTTTTTTCACAGCACAATTCGGTTCATTCAAATGCTTGCAATTATGGAATCGGCATTCACCGATTAATTTCCTCATTTCCGGAAAATAATCCTTGTAATGTTCCTTGTCTAAATCTACCAAACCAAAAGCGCGAATCCCCGGCGTATCAATGATAAACCCACCTGATTGAAGTGCATGCATCTCAGCGAAAGTTGTTGTATGTTTCCCTTGTTCGTGAACTTGTGAGATTTCACCGGTTCGGAGATTCAACGTTGGATCCAACGCATTCACCAAGGTGGTTTTTCCAACTCCACTATTCCCTGAAATAATCACTTGCTTTCCTTGGATTTCGGATCTTAAAAAATCAATATTTTCTTGATTTTCAGCAGAAATGGCGTGACAAGGATATCCAATTTTAGTATAAATTCCCGTCAACTGTTTCAATAATGTATGTTCTTTTGGACCAAACAAATCAACTTTGTTAAACAACAATGTCGTCGGAATTCGAAAAGACTCAGCAGCAACTAAAAACCGATCAATGAAAGCAAGTTGAGTTACGGGCGACTTCAACGTAACCAATAGATAAGCACGATCGATGTTTGAAGCCAAAATTTGCATTTGCTTACTCAAGTTAGTGGACTTGCGAACAATGTAATTTTTCCTTGGATAAATTGATTTAATTGTATAATCGTTTCCTTCCAATTCTATTTCAACCTCATCTCCTGCAGCAACTGGATTCGTTGTTTTCAAACCTTCAATTCGCAATTTCCCTTTGATAGAAGCCTGGATCGTTTCCTTTGTTTCCAAAAGCACGTTGTACCATCTTCCAGTCGATTTGAGAACCAATCCTTTCATCCAATTTGAATTAGGTTAAAACTACAAAAATTTAGGCCTCACTGTTGAATCTTACTTTTTATCGTCCAACCAATCAGTTGAGCTCGTTGTTTTGCTTGATTTGCAATTTCCCCAGAAAAATGTTCGTCGATCGTTTCATAAAATAAGTTTAACCAACGCTCAAAATGGGCTTCTTGCAAAGGCATATTCAAATGTTTTTCAACGACATTGGTTGTATAACCGTGTTCATTCAAAAGCACAAAACTCCAAAAGTGAATCATTTTCGGCATGTGAACATCAAAATCTAAATCCTTGAAAAAAGGACTAAGTTTATCATCTTTCAATACTTTCCCATAAAATTCATGAACCAACAGGGAAATATCCTCTTTTGAAGAAATTTCATTCATGAAACAAAATTAACTTGAAACTTTCAGTTTGAAACGTTTATTTAAAATCGACGTAAAACTTTAGAAATTTTTTATCATGAACAACGAAGCACATTTACACCTAATCATTAATCATTTTCCGATTATATTACCAATCATTGGATGCGTAATACTATTACTTGGTTTTTTACTCAAAAATGATGTAGTAAAACGAATATCGTTCGGAATTTTTATTTCTGCTGCAATAGCGGCTTTCTTCACCATGAACTCAGGCAAAGGAGCAGAAGAAATAGTTGAGGAATTGGGTAGAAGCCACAAGGCGATTCACATTCACGAAGAATACGCTGAAACATTTGCGATTATGTCTTATGTTCTTGGAATTTTATCGATTTTAGCGTTATGGTTCAATTGGAGAAAACATCCTTTTAAGGAGTTAAGCATGTTTCTTGTTCTAGGCATTTCCCTTATCGTTGTTTATTTAGCATCTGGAACAGGGCAAACCGGTGGAGAGATTACACATGAGGAAATAAGGTCTGTCGAACCGACAAAAAACAAATAACTCTAACGACTTTGGGCGCTTGTTACATTAAACGTTTTACTTTCCGTTCCAATTGGTCATGGTCAATTCCAAACCTTGTGTTGCGAAACTTTTAATGAATTCGGTTGCAACTGTAATTCGTTCAGGTAAATCTAGATTCTCATCTTTCGTCCATTTACCTAAAACATAATCGGCTTGCCTTCCTTTTGGAAAATCATTACCAACTCCGAATCGAAGTCGAGCGTAATCTGTTGTTTTTAAAGTTGCTTGAATGTCTTTCAGACCATTGTGACCACCATCACTTCCTTTGCCTTTCATTCGTAATTTACCAAATGGAAGAGCGATATCATCTGTTATAACAAGTAAATTTGAAATAGGGGTTTTCTCCGCTTGAAGCCAATAATTTACTGCCTTACCAGATAAATTCATGAAGGTAATAGGCTTAATTAAAACGAGTGTTTTGCCTTTAAATCTAACCTCAGCACGATGAGCGGCACGATTCAACGAAAATGAATCGCCCAGTTCTTTGGCTAGAGCATCAACAACCTTGAAACCAATGTTATGCCTTGTTTCCTCATATTCCGAACCTGGATTTCCTAAACCAACGATTAAAAACTTCATCTTACTTTCCCCATTGTGGACAACTGTCACAACCACCCTTCTTAGGCTTAAAATAAAACAACCCTCCAGCTACAACCTCCAATGCACTGTAACCGAACTTTTGCTTAGCGAATGAATTGTAGTCATTTGGTCTTGTATCGACATTCATTTGATTCATAAAACCTGCTGCACCATTCACTTGCATGAAAAAATGTTTCCAAAATTCAAATCGAGCTCCTGTATGTAAAGAGAGACCTAGACCTGACATTGATAGAGTTTGAACATCTTTCTGACCTGCGAAGGTAAAATCGTTAAAACTCAAAATACCCCCGGTGCTTAACCCGAATGAAGAGGAAAATGCAAATTCCCCTCCTTGACTGCGAAACCATTGGTCAATTCGAGAAACCTCAAAACGGATATAGTTCAATCCATTGGAATTTTCATAGTGAAAAGTCTCTTCTTTTGTAATTACAGGCTCATTATTATAGTTTCCGGACCAATTTGTAACATTGTCTACGCCAGGCTTTATATAACCTGATAGGGTGTATGGCTCATTGTCTACCAAAACATATTTCATGTGATCATAACCAATGGATATGGCCCAATTATTTTTGATATTGTATCCGATTCTAAAATTGAACTGAGGAACAGTAAACTTGTTGATTGAAAAATAAGTGTCTATTTCTTTGGATGGTCTATCAACTGCTTTTGCACCGTTCAAGGTGAAATTATATCCGGCTCCATTGAAATTAATATTACTTTTCGTATAGAAGCTTCGGTTGTAGCCCCAATAGAAAAATAGCGTTCCAGCCGACCATGAACGTTTTGTTTTCGATTTCCTATATTGGGAAAAAGAAAAAGAAAAAGAGAAAATTAATATTAAAATGAAAGCATATTTCATGGCGAAATGATTTTAACAAACTCCTGCTGACTCAGAATTTGTTCCAAACGAAAATGCACTTTTTTATCTAAACTATGCCATTCGACTAACCCAAATCCTTTGGCAAAATAACTCAACTGCTTAGCTTGATAAGCCTGCTCCTTTTCCGTAAATGGATTCAAAACCGTTTGTCTTATAACGTCTTCATAAACAAGCGCATCAGCCTGTTCTTCCTCCATTATAGTTAAAATTTTTTTCTTTTTAAATTTTCTTTTTAACTCACGAAGAATTAGTGTTGAATCTACAACACCTTTAAATTTTATGGAATACCAAGCTTGTTTTTTTAAATCCATCGGAAAAAGTTGATTTTTGTATATGTGTGCTTTTTCTTTCTTTTGAAATCGATCCACAACCATTTGGTCGAAAACTGTTAATGAATCAATATTGTAGTTCACAGCTTCTAGAATTCTGCCGTCACTAGCATAACGCTCAACGATGATGTGTGGACCTGCATTATCACAAATAGTATAGATTCGATGAAACTCCTCCTCCAGTCCATGCGCTATATCTCGATAAAGGTAAATTTTCGGAATCGTATCAACGGGGTAGAAAAATTCAGCGTTTGGATTCAACGATTTATAATTTTCCCTATCAGAACAAGCTGAAAGTACAAGAAAAAAAGTTAGAAATATAAAAATGGGCTTCATTTTGTCATTTTTAAAAACGCAACTTCTTGTTCCGTCAAATGTCGAAACATGCCCCGGGGAAGATCCTTTTTAGTCAAGCCTGCAAATTGGACTCGATCAAGCTTGACCACGTTGTATCCTAAAGCTTCAAATAAACGACGAACAATTCTATTTTTTCCGGAATGCAATTCCACGCCAATCTCCCGGGAGGAGCCGTTTTCTACATATTCAGCTTTATCTACTCTTGTTTTTCCATCCTCAAGATCTACTCCGTTTAAAAGTTTTTCAAGATCCTCTCTACTCACCGGCTTGTGTAATTCAACATGGTACATTTTTCGGGCTTGGTATCTCGGGTGGGTTAACTTTTTGGCCATGTCGCCGTCATTGGTAAACAATAGTAAACCAGTTGTTTCGCGATCCAATCTACCAACAGGATAAATACGTTCGCGACAAGCTTTGCTTACTAAAGTCATAACAGTTTTTCTGCCTCGAGGATCATCCATTGTGGTGATGAATCCTTTTGGTTTATTTAATAAAACATAGCGCTTGGTTTCCGCATTGATGGTTTCTCCATCATACTTAACAACATCTCCGGGTTGAATTTTGTATCCTAATTCGGTTACTATTTTGCCATTCACAGAAACAACTCCCGTTTGAATAAGCACATCAGCTTCTCTTCTAGAGCAAACTCCTGCATTGGAAAGGTATTTATTCAGTCGAATGTTATCCTCTCGAAATGAAGGAAGCGGATCTCCTTTTTTGACTTTTATTTTAAAGTCAATGTATTTTCGTTTGTCACGATCAGTAACTGTTTTTTTGTTTTCTGTCGCTCCTTTCGCCAATGGTTTCTTCACAGAAGCATTATCTTTAGGCGAATTAGTTTTCTTTGGTCTCATAAAGTAACTGCAAAGATACGGATTTACAATTTACCTTGAAAATGTTGTAGGTTTTTAGGCAGGGCAAACGCATTTAAAATCCCAAAATTTTAAGTAAATAGTTCTCATCCCATCCTGCAATCTTGAGTTTTGACTTAATTCCTAATTTTTTGGAGGTTTCCTTTTTTGCTAAATTGAGTGCTATTTTGCTGATTAGCGAAAAGTTTTGTGCAGCATTGGAGGCTCTTTTTCTGTTGAAATCTTCCCCAAAAGTCACATCAAGCGTCCAGTGTAATTTGTTTTCAATTGCCCAATGACTTCGGATAATTTCTTGAAATTTTTCCGCAGATACATTTAAGGACGAAATATAATATCTACATGATTTTTCCACCTTTTCTTTTCCTTTAAATTCTCTTGTACTTTCAATTCTAATTATGGAAGTCATTGATGCCCATTCTTTATGAGAATTAACTAAGTCAAAGTTTTTAATCACACTGCAAACTCTTGTTTCTATTCTTCCATGTCCAAAGTCTAAACTTTCGTTTACTTGTTCGATGGGTGAAAATCTAAATTCATCAATGACCTGTTTCAACAAATCTG
>JBIIVA010000241.1:0-3195 GCA_044339705.1 Crocinitomicaceae bacterium | reverse complement strand
CGTTATGTGGGTAATGGACATTTATTCTAGTGCAAAACACTTAGTCGATGAAATGAATTTAGTGAAAGAATAAATTTATATTTGTCCTTAAAATTAATTGCCTTACATTATAATGAGAATATTTTTCATCCTTTTATCCCTTTTTCTTTCGTTTCAATCCTCACTTTTTGCAACAAAAGATCCAGTAAGCCTCACGAAGAAAATTAAAGGTTACCTTGTTGACTACAAAACGAAAGAAGAAGTTGACGAAGTTGAAGTGAAATTAAAGTCATTGGTTACGGGTAAAGTTTACGTCACCAAAACAAATGAAGACGGTGTTTTTGTGTTTGAAAACGTTCCGATTGGAAAAAACATGCTAATTCTTACTGACAAGGACTATCGTCCAGATACATTGAAAGTTTTTGAGACCAACGCTAAAGAACATTTAATTCATTATACTTTCAGTCAAGAGGAGCCTTTTACAGCAAATCTCAAAGTTTCATGGATGTTTAATTGGGGAGATCGAACTGTTACGGAAAATGGCAAAACGTACATCAAAGAGCATTATTGGTCCCATGTGTTAGCTAAAATTATCCTCGGAATTTATGGTGCTTGCCTAATTTTGATTTTCTATTACAGTTGTGTTCAAATGAGTCTGGCAGTTGCTTATGTTCGAAATCGTAAGAAAAGAAAAGCGGAGCAAATTCCAACTTACAACGAAGCCACAACGCCGAAAGTAACCGTCCAATTGCCGATGTTCAACGAAATGTATGTTGCTGAACGTATTATTGAAACAGTTGCAGAGTTTGATTATCCAAGAGATCGTTTTCAGATTCAAGTTTTGGATGATTCTACCGATGAAACCAAAGATATTATTGCAGTAAAAGTTGCTGAGGTTTCAGCAAGAGGTATTAACATTCAACACATACACCGAATTGACAGAACCGGTTACAAAGCTGGTGCGCTTGATGCGGCAATGGACCGAGTTGAGGGAGAATTCATTGCTATTTTCGATGCTGATTTTGTTCCAGATAAAGATTTCTTGAAGCGAACAATGCCCTATTTCAAGGATGGAATTGGTGTAGTCCAAACGAGATGGGGACATTTGAATAAAAGTTATTCCTTGTTGACTGAACTTCAAGCGTTTGGTCTGAACGGACATTTCGCGATTGAACAAGGTGGAAGAAACGCTTCTGAGCATTACATCAATTTCAACGGCACAGCGGGAGTTTGGAGAAAAACATGTATTGAAGACGCTGGAGGATGGGAACACGATACTATTACCGAAGATTTAGATCTGAGTTACCGAGCTCAAATGAAGGGTTGGAAGTTCAAATACTTGGAGGATGTAGAATCTCCGGCTGAATTACCAATCACCATGTCTGCTTTGAAAAGTCAACAACACCGATGGATGAAAGGTGGAGCTGAAGTTTTCGTTAAAATGTGGAAAAGCCTTGTGAAATATCCGGGGTTGAAATTTTCTGATCGCTTACACGGATTGGCTCACTTGTTCAATTCATCAGTTTTCGTTTTCATTTTGATTCTTTCTCTGTTGAGTATGTGCGTTTTGCACATCAAAGACTCCTTCTCAGATTTGAATTTCTTGATTCAATTCGGTTCGTTTTTCATCTCAAGCACCATTTTCCTTGGATTTTATTATTGGAATGCCTATCGGGACAAAAAAGGAAATTTCATTAGTGATTTATTCCGATTTACAGGTCGCTTCGTTCAATTCCTTACTGTTTCAATGGCTTTATCGCTAAGTAACGCTGTAGCAGTCATTGAAGGATATTTGGGCATTAAAAGTTCATTTGTTCGAACTCCTAAATTTAACGTAGCGAAAAAAGATGAATTCAAAGGAAACAAATACGATAAAAAAAGTCTTTCCATCATCAATATTGCAGAAGGAGTTTTTATGGTACTTTTTGGATTTACAGCAATCAATCGTACTATCTATGGTGATCTAGGAATGGTTCCTTTCCATGCGATGTTAGCCATTGGATACGGAATTATCTTCTTTTCAACTCTCAAAGAGAACAGAACTCAGGCCTAAATAATTGCAAGTTGCTAATTGCGAATTAATTAAGACTCATTGATTCTGGGTTAAATTATTCAGGTGATCTTGATTATTCTGTTCGCAATTATCTCAATAGCAACTCGCAATTCCTCCACTCGTAATCCAATGACTCTATCAAATTCCTTTGCAATTCTAATCCGCAATTGTCAAACTTTCTAACCTTGATTCAGATTTTATGGTTCGAAAGTAAAATGTGGTTCGGAATGATTCACCTTTAGCAACATAATTTCCGACAGCGAAAATTCCATCTGAGGTTTCCTTCCCTTTGAAAATGAATGAAAAAGTTCCCTTCGGTTTTTTGGTAAAGAATTCATTTAAAATTAACTGTGCTTGAGAATGAGTGTAAGCACCCTCCTTACCAGAAATATTGAGTAAAATTTTATCTGTTGCAAGATTAATAATCGTTTTTGCATCATTTGATTCCATTGCTTTTTCAATGGAGCTATAAGGAATGTCATTTGGAATTGTGAATAACAAAATGATGGAAGTAAGCAACTTAATGAGTGAATTCATAGATCGAGAAATTTATCAAAAATAGTGCCGAGATTATTATACTTAGGGTCTGCTGAAACAGTCAGAAAAGGATTATCCCGATAGCTATGCGCGACTAGGCGCAGTTCATGCAGGCATATACGAATATGTCGATATGACTGTAACGAAGACGATGATTCTTTTCTGGCTATCGAACAATAATATGTGTTTCAAAAAATCAAAATGCTCGTTTTTTCGAGAAAATAGCTTAAATACCTTGCACTTGAAATGTGAATTATGGTCATATATTATTCTAAATCAGAAGGTTCGAGATTTTCAGCAGACCCTGCTTAGCTGAAAGGCTAATGAAAAAGATGACATACTCATCCCCAACTTTTTTAAAATGGTGCTAATTTGATTTTTATAAAATAAAAAATAATGGGAGCGGAGTCAGGAATATAATATTCCAAATAATCCGTATTTTATATATTATTGATTACAATTTTTACCTCATGAGATTAATGTGCCCGACAAAGTATTGGTAAATTCTCCTGACTTCCGCACTGGGACACCCAATTTAAAATTTGAATAATTTCTGAATAATTTTTTGTTCCTCAGTTAGAATTAAAGTCTTTTTGATTAAGTCGTTATTAGGAGTGATTAAGGTT
>JBIIVA010000067.1:0-12194 GCA_044339705.1 Crocinitomicaceae bacterium | reverse complement strand
GGGTCACGTTTTTTTTCTGGGGAGTTAACTATATTTGAATTCAAAAAATGGAGTGGATTTTAAAGATATTATTTCAAGTATTCTGCCCTCAGGATTGCTTGAGCATTTCGAGATTACTGACTTTAAAGAATTAGGTTATTTGCCTATAAAGAAGGATTGTTATTTTTTCTCACTTGAGGAAAAGAATAGACTTCCTGATGGATATGACATGAGTTTATATGAGTCTAAAGGGTTCTTTGATTCTAAAATGATTCAAGACTTTCCGATCCGAGGGAGAGCGGTTTATTTGATAATCAAACGTCGCAGATGGCGTTTAAAATCTGACCATAAGCAATGTATAAAAAGTGATTATAGCTTCATAGCTGACGGCGTTAAACTGACACAGGAAGTGGCAGATTTTTTAAAAGGTACAGGTAGAGACCCGAGAAAATACGATAAGTGACATAGCGAGTTTTTACAACGTTAAACCCGCAACACTTCGCAAAACCTACAAACATAAGCTGAGTGATTTTCAGCAATGGAATCAAAAACCACACGCTGAAGATTACTTGATTTATCCTCAAAACATTGGTCCTTTTCTAAGTATAGATGAGCTAAGCTTATCCAAAGGCGAGCTATACACTTATGTGACTAATAAAGAGGCTAAAGGTAAAAAAGGATCATTAGTGGCAAGCATCAAAGGAACTCTGAGTAAAGATATTAGTGATGTTCTGATGAAGATACCTAAAGAACTTCGTGAAAGGGTACAAGAAATAACGTTAGACATGGCGAACAACATGTCTCTTGCTGTAGAAACAGCCTTCCCCAACGCTCTTAAAACCACAGACCGTTTCCATGTAGTAAAACTCGCCATGGAGGCACTCCAACATATAAGAGTAAAAGAACGCTGGGCAGCAATGGATAAAGAAAATAAAGCCATTGCCCAAGCCAAAATAGATAAAATTAAATATGTTCCTGAGCAATATGAAAACGAGGATACACCTAAACAATTATTAGCCAGAAGCAGGTATATCATCGCTAAAAAAAGCACAGAATGGACGCAAAACCAGAAAGAAAGAGCTGATATTCTTTTCAAGTATTATCCTTCAATCAAAAAAGCATATAAACATGTAATGCATCTAAGATCAATCTACGAAATCAAACAGCGAAATGAAGCTAAAAAACGATTTAAAGAATGGAATGAAAGAACACAGGAGCTTGAAATCCAAGAGTTCAATACTGTGAGCAATACCATTAATAACAAGCTTGAAACCATACTCAACTTTTTCAATCACAGAAATACCAATGCAAACGCAGAATCATTCAATGCTAAAATAAAGTTGTTTAGAGCCAATTTGAGGGGTGTGACAGACACAAAGTTTTTCCTGTTCAGATTAGAGAAATTATACGCCTAATCCCCAGAAAAATGATTTGTCCCGTTAAAGTTCAGTCAGGTGTTTACACTTGGATTATTAATTTTAAACCAAAAAACAATGACGAAAAAATTTCGGTTAATGGGTTTGTAAACGTTCTTGAATAGTTAGCTTTTTCAACAAAACAAATTCTTAAAAAAGAATTTGTTAATTCTATTTTTCACTTGTCAAACTCGCTTTCAAAAACTCACGGTTCATTCTAGCTATATTTTCAATTGAAATTCCTTTTGGACATTCTACTTCGCATGCTCCAGTATTGGTACAATTTCCAAATCCTTCTTCATCCATCTGACGAACCATATTCAATACGCGTTCTTTAGCCTCAACTTTACCCTGAGGAAGAAGTGCATATTGAGAAACTTTAGCTCCGACAAATAACATTGCTGAGCCATTTTTACAAGTTGCTACACACGCGCCACATCCGATGCATGCAGCAGCCTCAAAAGCCTTGTCAGCGTCAGCTTTGGGAACAGGAATCGCATTTGCATCCATTGTTCTTCCGGAAGTATTTACTGAAACAAAACCTCCGGCTTGTTGAATACGATCAAAAGAACTTCGGTCAACAACTAAATCTTTAACGATTGGAAATGCTGCAGATCTCCATGGTTCAACATAAATTGTATCACCATCGTTAAACATACGCATATGCAATTGGCATGTGGTTGTTCCTGTATCCGGTCCATGTGCACGTCCATTGATATACAAAGAACACATTCCGCAAATTCCTTCTCTACAATCGTGGTCGAATGCAACTGGTTCTTTTTGCTCGTTAATCAGTTGTTCATTCAATTGATCCAACATTTCGAGAAATGAACTGTCCGTAGAAACATTGTCCAATTTATAGGTTTCAAGAGAACCTTTTGCTTTATTATTTTTCTGTCTCCAGATCTTAAGCGTTATATTGATGAACTTTGAAGCCATAATTCCTTACTTATAATTATTTATAATTTCTTGCTGCAATCTTAATAAACTCGTATTTCAATTCTTCTTTATGTAAAGTGGCTTTTGTTGCCTCTCCACCTTCGTATTCCCATGCAGCTGCATATTTGAAGTTTTCGTCATCACGAAGTGTTTCACCTTCAGCATCCTGATATTCCTCTCTGAAGTGACCTCCACAAGATTCATTTCTTTGAAGAGCATCAACGGCCATCAATTGTCCCAACTCTAAAAAGTCTGCAACGCGCATCGCTTTTTCCAATTCAGGATTTAATTCATCCGCAGAACCTGGCACAAAAACGTCCTTATAGAATTCTTCTCTTAATAAACGTATTTCCTCAATGGCTTCATTCAATCCTTTTTCGTTTCTTCCCATTCCAACTTTATTCCACATAATTAAACCTAATCGTTTATGGAAATAATCAACTGATTTGGTTCCTTTGTTGTTCAAGAAACGATTGATAGATTCTTTAACATCATTTTCTGCTGCATCAAATTCTGGAGAATCCGTTGAAATTTTACCAGTACGAATTTCATTCGCTAAATAATCAGAAACAGTATATGGCAGAACGAAATAACCATCGGCCAAACCTTGCATTAATGCAGATGCACCCAATCTATTCGCTCCGTGATCAGAGAAATTCGCCTCACCAGCAACGAAACATCCCTCAATTGTACTTTGTAAATTATAATCAACCCAAACACCGCCCATTGTGTAGTGAACAGCAGGATAAATTTTCATTGGTGTTTCGTACGGGTTTTCATCCGTAATCTTCTGATACATTTGGAAAAGATTTCCGTATTTCTCTTCGATCCACTTTTTACCTAGTTCCAAAATGCGTTCTTCGGATGGACTGTGTTCGCCTTTGGCATAAGCTGCTTGACGTCCTTTACTCTTGATTTCAGATGCAAAATCGAGATAGACCCCTTCATTGGTATCGTTCGCCTCAATCCCAAATCCTGCATCACATCTTTCCTTAGCTGCTCGAGAGGCAACATCGCGTGGAACTAAGTTTCCGAAAGCAGGATATCTTCTTTCGAGGAAATAATCCCTTTCTTCTTCTGGGATTTGTGTCGGTTTAAGTTTTCCAGCTCGAATAGCTTCCGCATCTTCTTTTTTCTTTGGAACCCAAATTCTACCCGAATTTCTCAATGACTCTGACATCAACGTTAGCTTCGATTGATTTGTTCCGTGAACAGGAATACAAGTCGGGTGAATTTGAACGAAACACGGATTTGCAAAAAGAGCTCCTCTTTTGTGAATCTTCCAAGCAGCCGAAACATTGCTTCCCATCGCGTTTGTGGAAAGAAAATACACGTTGCCATAACCACCTGAAGCGATAATCACAGCATGAGCCGAATGTCTCTCAATTTCTCCGGTCACCAAGTTTCTTGCTATAATTCCTCTTGCTTTTCCATCAACCACAACCAAATCCATCATTTCATGTCGGTGATACATTTTCACTCGACCAAGCCCTACTTGACGCGACAACGCCGAATATGCTCCTAAAAGTAACTGCTGTCCGGTTTGACCTGCCGCATAAAATGTTCGTTGAACTTGTGTTCCTCCAAACGAGCGGTTATCTAATAAACCGCCATATTCTCGAGCAAAAGGAACTCCTTGAGCAACACATTGATCAATAATGTTTCCGGAAACTTCAGCTAAACGATGAACATTTGCCTCGCGAGCTCTGTAATCTCCACCTTTTATGGTATCATAAAATAAGCGATATACCGAGTCACCGTCGTTTTGATAATTTTTCGCCGCATTAATTCCTCCTTGAGCAGCAATGGAATGGGCGCGTCTAGGTGAGTCTTGGAAGCAGAAAGCTTTAACATTGTAACCCATTTCTCCTAATGAAGCAGCAGCAGCACCTCCAGCCAATCCGGTTCCCACAACAATTACATCAATTTTCGGTCGATTGTTAGGCGCAACCAATTTCATACTATTTTTATGATTAGTCCATTTGTCAGCAATCGGACCTTCAGGTATTCTGGAATTTAATTTTGACATAATGCTAAATTTCCTAAGATTTCAAATAAATTAATAGCGGAATAATTGCAAAAAGAGCTGGAACTATAACTGCAAACCCTTTACCTAAACTTTTGATTAGTGGATTCCATTTCGCGTGATTAACTCCAAGGGATTGAAAAGCTGATGCAAATCCATGCCACAGGTGAAAGCCTAAAACAAGCATAGAAACCGTATAAAATAGCACACCGAATAATGCCGAACTATTGGATTTGCTAAAAAACTGAATTACTATCGTATGCAAATCACGGTATCCTTCACCAATTTTTATATTAGAACCTTTGATGAAAAGTTCTGTTCCTTTTTCCGAAATGCTATTGGCATCTTTAGGAAGTGGCTGAATAGTTGGAACATGTGTGTAATAAAATGACTGTTCTGCTAATCCTGGAATTTGTTGTTCGGATTCAATTTTGTAAGTGTGCAAAGGCACATCCTCTTTAATCTTCATTTTCCACCAAAAATTGGCCATGTGCGTTGCAATGAAAACCAAAATTAACGTTCCAAGAACTGCCATCCAACGTGAAGGTAATGATGAATTAGCGCTTGGATTCGAATAGGCATAATTAATAGGACGAGCCTTTTTATTTTGAAAAGTTAAAACAAATCCATCCACGGCATGAAAAAGAATAGAAGCATAGGTTACGTATGAAAGCACCTTAATAAAAATATTGTGTCCCATGAAATAAGCGTATTCATTGAATGCTCGTCGCCCTTCTTCACCAGTTTTCATAATAAGCTGTAAATTTCCCAGCAGATGACCTACCAAAAATGTACAAAGAAATAAACCCGTCAATGCCATCCAATATTTTTTGGCGATGGACGATTTTAAAAATGCTGAATTACTCATAATTACTTTTTGTTTGTAATGATTACAAATTTAAACCTAAGAACAATTGAATTTTCATTTAGTTTTTATTTAAATTCATTTTAAATAAGCCTTGCATTTTCCAAGAACGAAAATTCTAAGTGTTGTTTGAAAAATAAATTCTGAAAATTAAACGTAGCCTTTATCCTTAGCCCAACTGCTGAGCTGTGCAGAATTTGACATGTCTAACTTCTTAAGAATATTATGTCGGTGCGTTTCTACCGTTCTATGAGAAATAAATAGCTTATCGGCAATTTCCTTTGATGACATCCCTTTGGCAATTAGCTTCACAATTTCAATTTCTTTCATAGTGAGCTCTTTCTTGCTTTCATATGAGTCAACATTCAGAAGCGAAGTAAAATAACGATCTTTAATATCTGAAGCGATGAAAATCTCTCCTCGGTGAACAGCATGAATGGCATCAATTAATTCTGATTTGGATGTGTTTTTTGTTAAATATCCTTTAGCACCGATGGAAAGAAACTTCTTAACATAGGTGATATCATCATGAAGCGAAAGCCCAATAACGCGGGTTTTAGGAAGGCTATTATTTATCCGTTGCGTTGCGTCAAAACCACTTCCCGAACCAAGATTTATGTCCATCAAAACAATTTCAGGCTTGTAAATCAGTGCTCTATCGTAGGCATCATCAACATTGTCTGCAGTTCCTACAACTGAAATGTTCGGCGCGTCTTTTAAAAGGGATGCCCAAGCTTCACTAATGAGTTTGTGATCATCTACGATAAGAACTTTAATATTAGTTTCCATATATCGTAAATATAAAGGAATTTATGCATTTAATGCTTCAGCACCTCCAACAATCTCTAAGATTTCATTTGTAATTGCAGCTTGACGTGCTTTATTGTAGCTAAGCTTCAAGGTCTTTTGAAGTTCTTTGGCATTGTCAGTTGCCTTGTGCATTGCCGTCATTCTTGCTCCGTGCTCAGCGGCGAAGGAATCTCTAATCGCTTTAAATAACTGGATTTTCAATGACTTTGGAATCATGTCAGCTACTATTTCATCTTTCGAAGGTTCAAAAATATAATCTCCTGTTGAACTTTGATTTTCTTGAACCGTCGGGATAATTGGTAAGAATTGTTCCGTTTCAATAACCTGAGCAGCCGCGTTGATAAAACGATTGTAAACTACAACTACTTTATCATATTCTTTCGAAGTAAATCCACGCATTAATTCATCAGCTACAGCTGAAACGCGTTCAAAGCTTAAATTAGAATAAATATCTTCTAGTGGTTCAAGAGTAGAATTGATGAAATAGTTTGGTGTTCGCTTATAAACGTCTTTGATTTTCTTCCCCAGACAAAGTAATTGAACATTTTGACCTGCGTATTCGTCGTTAATCAAATAACCAACACGTTTAATAATGTTGTTATTAAAACCACCACACAAACCGCGATTTGAAGTGATTCCAACAATCAATATATTTTTTGCTTCACGTTGCTCGGAATATACGTTTTCAGAAAGATCCAAAGTAGCACTTAAATTTCCGAGAATTTCCTTGATTTTTGCTGCATAAGGACGCATTTGAGTAATTGCATCTTGAGCACGCTTCAATTTGGCAGCTGAAACCATTTTCATCGCAGAAGTAATCTGCATAGTGGAACCAACTGAGGTAATTCTATTTCGTATTTCCTTTAAATTTGGCATCTTTTCTTTAATTTAGAATTCAAAATTTAGAAATTAGAATAAACTAGAGTTAATCATTCTACATTCTCAATTCTACATCCTTAATTCTCTCTAATATTTATCAGCAACTTCTTTCGCAACTTTAGTTAAAACTGCTTCGATTTCATCCGTATATTTTCCTGCCTTCAAAGCAACAAGAGAATCTGCATGCTTCGCTTCAAGAACAGTTAAAAATTCTTTTTCAAATGTCTTAACTTGGTTTACTGGAACTCGTTGAATTAATCCTTTTGTTCCAACATAAATAATTGCAATTTGCTTTTCAACTGGATATGGATCTCCTTCTCGTTGTTTCAAAATTTCAACGTTACGAGCACCTTTGTCAAGAACAGATTTCGTTGCAGCATCCAAGTCAGAACCAAACTTTGCAAACGCTTCCAATTCACGGTATTGCGCTTGATCTAATTTCAATGTTCCAGCTACTTTCTTCATCGACTTAATTTGAGCAGAACCACCAACGCGTGAAACTGAAATACCTACGTTAATTGCAGGACGAATACCAGAGTTGAATAAATCCGACTCCAAGAAAATTTGTCCGTCTGTAATAGAAATTACGTTCGTTGGAATATAAGCAGAAACGTCTCCCGCTTGTGTTTCAATAATTGGAAGTGCTGTCAACGAACCTCCACCTTTCACGATTCCTTTCAAAGATTCAGGTAAGTCATTCATTTGTTTAGCAATGTTGTCATCAGCAATCACTTTCGCTGCTCTTTCTAACAAACGAGAGTGAAGATAGAATACGTCACCTGGATACGCCTCACGACCTGGAGGACGACGTAATAACAACGAAACTTCGCGATAAGCAACAGCTTGTTTTGATAAATCATCATAAACAATTAATGCTGGTTTTCCTGAGTCACGGAAAAATTCTCCGATAGCAGCACCAGTCATTGGCGCATAAAACTGCATTGGAGCAGGATCAGAAGCGTTAGCTGCAACAACAGTCGTATATGCCATGGCACCTGCATCTTCTAATTTCTTAACGATACCAGCAACTGTTGAACCTTTTTGACCAATCGCTACATAAATACAATAAACAGGCTCTCCTCGATCGAAAAACTCACGTTGGTTAATAATCGTATCGATTGCAACTGTTGTTTTACCTGTTTGACGGTCACCAATAATTAACTCACGTTGACCGCGACCAATTGGAATCATTGCGTCAACAGCTTTGATACCCGTTTGAAGCGGCTCATTTACTGGCTGACGGAAGATAACTCCTGGAGCTTTGCGCTCAATTGGCATTTCATATAATTCTCCTAAAATTGGCCCTTTACCATCAATCGGTTGTCCTAATGTGTCAACAACGCGACCTACCATTCCGTCACCAACTTTAACAGAGGCAATTTTACCCAAACGACGAGCAGTATCACCTTCTTTTACACTTGATGATCTTCCAAGCAATACAGCTCCTACGTTATCCTCCTCCAAGTTAAGGGCAATTCCTTGCATTCCTCCTTCGAATTCGATAAGCTCGCCGTATTGAACACCGTTCATACCATAAATACGTGCAATTCCGTCTCCAACTTGAAGAACTGTTCCAACTTCTTGTAATTCTGCTTCTGAGCGAAAACCTGAAAGTTGTTCTCTTAAAATTGCGGAAACTTCTGCTGGTTTGATATCTGCCATCTTTTTAGCTATTTAATTATAATATTATTTCGTTAATTCTTGTTTCATTCTAGTCAATTGACTGGCCACTGAAGCGTCAATTTGTTTATCCCCCATTCGAACGATAAATCCACCTATTAAATCTTTGTCCACCAATTCTTCAACTTCTAAAGTTCCTTTAACCGAAGAACTAATTTTAGTCATGATAACTTCCCTGGTTTTTGAATCAAGAGTAGTTGCACTTGTGATAGATAAAGGAACAATTCCACGTAACTCTTTCAATTGGGAAATGAATGATTTTGCGATTTCTGTTATTAGCCTTTCTCTGCCATTCTTCGTAATCAATCCAATGAATGAAAGACTAAGTATATCAAAGTCGGAAAACAACTCGTTCAAAACATTTATTTTCTTATCAACTTTGATAACTGGTGAGTTTAAAAACACTTGAAAATCACGCGTTTGACTCGCAGCTTGAATAATAGCAGTCATATTGGTATTGACAACATCGAGCTTATTTTGCTCCTGAGCTAATTCCAAAAGCGCTTTTGCGTAACGTCCTGCTGATTTGGTTGACTTCATAATTAATTCAAGTTGATATCACCTGCCAATTTATCAGCCAATGCTTTTTGTTTATCGTCTGAAGATAATTCCCCACGAACAACTTTTTCAGCGATTTCCAATGATAGAACGGCAACATGATTTTTCAATTCAGCCATTGCAGCCGCTTTTTCGTTATTAATAGACTGACGAGCAGCTTCAACAATTTTCTCAGCTTCCACTTTGGATTTCGATTTTGCTTCTTCAATCATTCGATTTGAAACCTCTTTTGCTTCTTTCAAAATTGAATCGCGCTCAGCTCTTGCTTCTTTCAAGATTTTCTCATTCTCAGCTTGAAGCGATTGCATTTCTGCTTTAGTCTTTTCAGCCAATTCTAATGCTTCAGTAATTTTTTGTTCACGTGTGTTAACCGCTGATAAAATCGGTTTCCAAGCAAATTTTGCCAATAAGAACAAAAGAAAGCAAAAAACCAATCCTGTCCAAAACAACAAACCAAAATCAGGTAATACTAAATCCATTTTTTATCTATGTTTAATTTGTTTTCAAAAAATATCCTGTCGCCGCCAACCGCATTGACAGGATATCAAAATTACTGCTTCGCTCCTAGTAGACCAACTACTACTCCGAAAAGCGCAACACCTTCGATAAGTGCCGCTGCAATGATCATCGCTGTTTGAATTTTTCCGGCTGCTTCCGGATTACGAGCGATACCTTCTACTGCAGAACCACCGATTCTTCCAATTCCAAGACCAGCACCCAATACTGCGATGCCTGCTCCAATTGCTGCTATACTACCCCACATAACTATATATATTTAAAGGTTACTAAACTAATGGTGCGCTTCTTCAACAGCAGCTCCGATAAACAATGCAGACAACATTGCGAAAAGGAACGCCTGTAAAAAGGCTACCAACAACTCCAAAATCGAGATAAACAAAGCCATTGGAACAGACAAACCGCCCCAAGCAACATTTTTGTTTATGAAGATGATGGATATAAGTGCTAAAACGATAATGTGCCCTGCAGTAATGTTCGCGAACAAACGAATCATTAATGCGAATGGTTTTGTCAAAACACCAATCAATTCAATTGGCATCATGAAGAATTTCATAGGAACCGGAACTCCTGGCATCCAAAAAATGTGACCCCAGTAATTTTTATTTCCAGAAAATACGGTTACTAACAACGTACAAACAGCCAAAAATAGAGTTACTGAAATATTACCAGTTAAGTTGGCTCCACCTGGTAAAAATGGAATCAAGCCTAACATATTATTTAACCAAATGAAGAAAAATACGGTTAATAAATAAGGAACATATTTATGGTATTTATGGTGATCGATATTTGATTTGGCAATGTCGTCTCGAACCATAACGATTATAGGTTCTAAAAATTTAGCAATTCCTTTCGGCGCAACTGCACCATTCTTTTTGTAAAAACGAGCGACACTCAATAGAATTATTAAAATAAGCGCTGCACCCATAAATAAAGAAAGAACATTCTTCGTAATCGAAAAATCCATCGGTTTTGCATTGGAAAGATGGCCGTTATGCATGTGCAAATTACCGTTTTTCATTTTGTAAATCTTCTCATGGAAAAGTGCGTAACCAGCTGCTGGACCTGTACCTTTCATGATATGGTGAACAGTACTATCCTTGTCGGATAATGTAACTTCTTCGCCGTGATAAAAATGCTTAGAACTGAATGTTTTAAGACCTTTATCCAATAAGATGACTGGAAGATAAATGGAAGTTCCTCCGTGCTCAGGGCCGAATAAATGCCATTCATGGGCATCTTTAATGTGGTGCATAATCATTTCACTCACATTAAACTCCTCTTTTTTCTCGTTGCCCAAAGCAAAACTGAAGGTTCCTAAAAATACAAAAAAGAAGGTCAAATTTTGAACTAAGAAACGGAACTTATTTGCTTTTTGCATTGAGATAATTTTAATAGTCTCTGAAAAATTTTTGCAAATGTATGTAAACTTTCGAAAGTGGCAATTTAATTTTTCAATTTTCATTTCTTTTTTGACGTATAGATTTATATGCTTTTATTCCAAGCATTAGTGCAACTCCTGTGGCAAAAAATCCAATTGTTCCATAGATCCAATTCATTGTATTTTTTAGTACAACGATGAAAACAATTATTACTAAAAATAAGGTTGCTAATTCGTTCCAAAGACGAAGTTGGTTTCCAGTCCATTTATAAATTCCGAGTTTGAATTTATTCATGATTCGCTGACACCAGAAGTGATAAACTAGAAGTAAAAAGACAAATCCCAATTTAAGATGCATCCATGGAGAAGACAAATAATAAGTAGGATTTAAAAATATCATCCACGTTCCAAAAATGACCGAAAGAACCATCGCTGGTGTTGTAATAATCCACCACAATCGACTTTGCATGATTTGAAATTGCTTTTGTAAAATCGATTTTTCGGGTTCCGTTTTCAGATTCGCTTCTGCATCATAAATGAAAAGTCGAACCATGTAGAAAAGTCCTGCAAACCAACTTACTACAAAAATGATATGAAGCGCTTTAACAACATCAAAAGTCATGTTGCAAAATTAACCCTTTATGGCGTTTATTTCAATTTTGAGCTTGTGCAAATGAAAAATTGCGCTTAATATTGCGATACAACATTGTTATGAAAGGGTTGATTCTGGTAATTTCTGTTTTTACATCTATAGTTTGTTGGGGACAAGCAAAGTTTCTTTCTATTGAAGGTTATTATCAAGGCAAAAACGTAATTGTATCAAATCCACCTCTTTCCGATGGTTATGGTTATTGTGTCTATAAGGTAACGGTGAATGGTGATATTTTACCCGCAACTATCCAAATGGCAAATTTTGAGATCGATTTTGCACTCTTTCGTTTGAAAAAGGGAGATAAAGTATTTATTGTTTTGGAACATGCAGAAAATTGTGTGCCGCGATTCATGAATCCTCAAGTCCTGTTGCCAAAGAGTACATTTGAATGTACGTCCATAACATGTGATAATCAAGGAATTTTGAAATGGTCAACGAAAAACGAGGATGGTGTTTTGGATTTCAAGGTTGAGCAATATCGCTGGGATCGTTGG
>JBIIVA010000239.1:0-3247 GCA_044339705.1 Crocinitomicaceae bacterium | reverse complement strand
ATGATGTCTCAGCACGGATTTGCTCGAAATCGAAAATTTGAACTGATTGAAAATTCAGAATCGAAGGTTGTTTTTAGACTTATTTCAGATGAAATCTCGAAAAAAGAATATCCGTTCGATTTTATTTTCGAGATTGAATATCAGTTAATTGACTCAGTATTACTTGTCAAATACCGTGTTAAAAATAGGGGAGAGGTGAATTTACCTTATTCCGTTGGTGGTCATCCGGGATTTGCGATTGAAGGAGATTTGTGTAATTTTTATTTAGATTTTGGGCAGTCTTTTTCGATAAAACAATGGCTGTTGGAAGGACCATACTATTCGGGAGAAACGGTTGATTTGACTATCGAAAATAAGTTACAACTCGATTATTCGCTTGTAGAAAAAGATGCCATTGTTTTCAGAAATCCGCCATTCAATCATGTGATTTTAGGACACAAAGAAAGGGGAGGAGTGGTTGCAGTTTCTTTTGATGAACTTGACGCTATTGGTTTTTGGAGTAAAAAAGATGCGCCTTTCTTTTGCATTGAACCTTGGTGGGGTTGGGCAGATCGAATTGATTCTAACGGTAACCTTCTAGAAAAAGAAGGACTACATTTTCTGAAACCGAATGAACTAAAAGAACATTCTTATCGCATCGAATTACTTTAAAAATCGGAGTTTTTCCCGTTCAACTTTGATGAGTGCATTACCAAAAATTACTTCCAAATGTTTTTCCTTGATTTTATCAACGATTCCAATGCGATTGGTGCCTAAAATCTGAACAGAGGAACCGACTTTAATTAAATGTTGATTCAATGACTCCTGTTTCTTTTGCTTTGCAACGGTTACTTTTGGACTTTGTTTCTCCGCTTTTTGCTGTTGAATTTTAACTTCGGTTTTGGATTTTTCAAGCTTCATGAAGTTTTTAATTTCTTCCAACAGATCCAAGTTGGCGTCTTTTTTACGTGACTTCAAATTAAACTTTTCAATAAACTGAAGCATTTTTTTTCCCGCTGCCAATTGCTTGTTATTCTGTTCAATCAAAGACTGCTGCGATTTCAAACGATTTTCGTAATGTTCCTTTTTCTCATTGAATCGTAAGCGGGCTTCATCAGCAGTTGCTTGAGCTACTTGATGTTCTTGGGATAAACGTTCAAAGTAATTTTTTTCTTTTTGCAAATCATTTAAAAGTCGATCCAACTTTACTTTTTTATCATCTAATAGCCCTTTTGCGGTTGAAATGATTTCTGATTTTATGCCATTCATTTTTGCCACCTCGAATGTAAACGAACTACCAGGTTGACCGATTGCAAATTCGTATTTCGGCTTCAACGTTTCTGAATCAAAAAGCATACAACCATTTTCAGCGTTTTTAAGCGCATTTGCTTTTAGTTTAATATTGCTGTAGTGCGTCGTTATAACCGCAAAAGCAGATTTTTTGTACAATTCCTCAAAGAAAACTTCTGCCAAAGCTCCACCTAATTCAGGATCAGAACCTGTTCCAAACTCATCTAAAAGTAATAACGTTCGATGGTTTGAAGTCTTTAAAAAATGATTCATCCTTTGCAAGCGGTAAGAGTATGTAGATAATTCATTTTCAATTGATTGATTGTCTCCTATATCAGATAGAATTTGTTGAAAAAAACATGCTCTACTGTTTTCTTGAACAGGAATTAACAATCCTGATTGAAGCATCAATTGAAGTAATCCAACTGTTTTAAGTGTTATACTTTTTCCACCGGCATTAGGCCCAGATATGACCAACATCCGTTGATTTCCATTCATTAAAATTCGCTGCGGCTTTGTTTCCTTTTTTACGAGCGAATTCGACTTTCGTAAAATCGGATGATACGCATCGATGTATTCAAAATCCGTTTTTCGATTGATTCCAGGTAGGACAGCGTTCATTTCCAATGCCAAACGACATTTTGCATTCAAGAAATCAAAATCCACTAGGCAATTTTGGTAAGCCACAATTAATGGGTAATAAACTGCGATATCGCTGGTAAGTTGTTTTAATATCCGATGAATTTCCTTGCGTTCATCATCCAAAAGAAACTCCATCTCATTATTAAGCGGCACGTTAACTTGGGGCTCGACGTAGGTCAAACTACCCGTTTTACTTGATCCATGAACGTTTCCAGATACTTTTCGCTTGAAGGATGATTGCACCGAAAGAACCCGTCGTTCATTGACAAAACCTTCCGTAACATCACCTAAAATTTGTTCTTTCAAGAGTTTCCTCAACTCCCGTTCAAAATTTCGATTGATTTGATTTCGAAGTGTTTTAACACGTTGACGAATTTCATTTAAAAGGGGAGATGCATCATCTTTGACAGTTCCAGCTCGATCAAATACCAAATCGATTCGCTTGTTAATTTCGTGATTAATTTCACACTGTTCAACGATCGTTTCGAGGCCTGGATAACGTTGTTTACGAGATTCAAAAAAAGTCACTAATCGATTTACCAAATCTGAAGCTTGATAAATTCTTCGAAAACCTTCAATGGAAACAACCGAATTCTGAATTTTCAAAAGTTTAATTTCTTCTTTTAATTCTTCGAAATCCAATGCTGGAAAACTTTCATTTGAAATTCGAATTGTTTTTAATTCGTTCAATTGTTTTAAATCAAATTCAAGTTGAACGAAATTATTGGAAGGTTTTAAGTTCTTTATTTTTTCAGAAGCTGTTTTTTCAATTACATATTGCCCAAGCCATTCAATAATTAAATTGAATTCTAAATCTAAAATAGTTTGTTGATCGCTTGCGGACAATGATTAATTTTTTGTTCAAATATAGCCAACATATCAGATTGGTAATTGTTTGTTCCGTTTAGAATTGTATTAATGCTAATTTGTAATATAATTTATATTATGTTAAATAGAATAATTCAAAATTCATTGACCTTTTACTTCTTCACCCTAAAACTCTTACTTGTTTGAGTTATTCCTTCCAGTTATCAAACCCTCCCTCAAGGTCGAAAACTTGCTTGAATCCAGCTTTTTTAAGATCTTTTGCCGCAGATGCGCTGCGACCACCTGCCGCACAATAAACTAAAACCGGTTTGTTTTTATCTAATTTCGCTGATACAGTTTCCACAAATCCTGCTTTAAAATAATCGATGTTTATTGAGCCTTTGATTTTTCCGTTTGCTACTTCATTGGCTGTTCTAACGTCAAGAATTTGAGCGTTCTTATCTTTCATTAATTTCTTAAACTCGTCTTGAGAAACACGTTTTTGACCAAAAGAACACGCTGCTAAAAG
>JBIIVA010000006.1:0-39802 GCA_044339705.1 Crocinitomicaceae bacterium | reverse complement strand
TGCTCCTCAAATGTAATAAAAAAAATTAACAATTTTTTTAAAATTTTAATCGTGACAAAGTCCTTGAACAATATGAAAGGTATCATGCGCCTCTGCAATTTTCTTTTTTAACACATCATCCTTTTCTTTTTTAGAATTCAATTTGTGAATTTCTGTGCATTGTTTCTCGAGTTTCGTGAGTGCGATTACAATAGGTTCTTTCTGAAATGGAACAGGACGAATTGAGTTTTTCAATAATATTGCTTTTGCTAGTAATTCACCGCTTCTTTTTCGTAGAGGCTCCAAATTACCACTTTCTGAAGGGTGAAATGTTTGCGACATCACACGATGAAACTCTTTCAATTCGGGCCACGAGTCTTTTTCAATTTCAAACAAAAGTGGGTTATTGAGAGCTGATGCGTATTTTTCAGAAACAACACCCCAATCAATTAAATTCCAAATGGATCCTAAATAATCACCTCTTTTATTTTGATATTTCAAATAATAGGCATGCTCCCATACATCAATTCCTAAAATTGGTATACCACGGTCTTTGACAACATCCATAATTGGATTGTCTTGGTTTGGAGTGTTTGAAACTATTAACTTTTTTTGAGGTGTTACAACCAACCATGCCCAACCAGAACCAAAACGTGAGGAAGCCGCTTGATTTAATTTGGCTTTGAGCGAATCCATGTGTCCAAATTGAGCTTTGATTGCGTCCTCAAGTTCTGAAGAAATCGTTTTTGTCTGTTTATTCTTTGGCGTCAGGATTTCCCAAAAAAGCGTATGATTAAAATGTCCTCCCGAATTGTTACGAACTGATTCTGAACGAAAACTGGCATACATCATTAAATCACTGAGCGTAGCTTTTTCCATGTTTGTTCCCGCAATTGCTTTGTTCAAGTTATTTACATAAGCTTGGTGATGCTTGCTGTGATGAATCTCCATCGTTTGTGCATCGATATATGGTTCGTATTCAGAATAACTATATTTCAGGGCAGGAAGATTGTAGGCTTGTCCAAAATTGGTCAGTGAAATCACTAATGCAGTCAAAAGAAAAAATGTTCTCATCTTAATGAAATTTGCACGAAGATAGTAATTCTAGAAATTTTGAAGATCAACCATGCGCATGGCAATAAATGCTTTGAGTATCCTATCGCCGATATTGGGAACTTCAATATGAATTAGGTAAACACCAGAAGCAACCGGAATATTGGCATGATTGGTTAACGTCCAATCTTGATAGGTAATCGGACTATCTTTTTCAATACGTTTGACTAGTTTTCCATTGGTTGTATAGATTGAAATGATGCATCTCTCCGGAAGATTGGTTATTTTAACACGATTATCAATTTTATTCCGTTCATAATCCGAAAAAGCATTGTAAGGATTCGGCACCACGTTGATCATATCCAAAACTTCCTGTAATGCCTTGCTCTGGCCTACCTGTGTTGCAATTTTATCCATCGACCATGAATACATCGGTTTTCCTGCATTTAATCCCGTGCAAGTATAGTTTTTATACTCCTTGTTGATTCTAAGTTTGATGGTTGCCGTGGTTGGTAAGCCTTTCACAGGATCTAATTCATAACCCTGATTTGCCAATGGATAAGCAATCCACGTTAAACTTCCATAAAACTGTCTTCTTGAGGTGGAATTATTTTTCTCTACTTCTCGCAACTTGATCAGAAGTTCGTTCGTCGCGTCATTCTCTGCTACCGATGGAATATACGCGGGCATGTCAAAACCTGATGTGTAGCCATTAATCTTCGCCTGATCGCAGCTGAATACATAAATTGGATGCATACCACCCATCAGTGGTGTACCAACGTTGCTCACAACGCGATCCGTTGGATTCCAAATCATATCCGAGCCATTCTCACCACCCAAGAACGAGTTTTCACCAAAAGCCATATATAATCTAGCTCCTGTTTCCAAGTCTACAGCATAGCCCGGGAACCATCCCATTCCAATTTTGTAGATGTTTGTATCCGTTTGAATAGCTCCGGTTTTGCTCACACTGTAGCTATTTCTTCTCGCTCCAGGTTTTGCTGCACCAACATTCAGTGCTGCTGTTCGTCCCAATTCAATCACAGGACAACGCGTCCATTTGCTCTTATCCGATGTAAGTACAATATCTACACTTGGCAAGAAACTAATTGATGCATTTGTCTTCGCATTTCCGGGAATCGAAGTGTTGCAATATGCCAGTGGCATGTAATCGGCTTGATAGCCAACCAAGCGATGCGGTGCTATGGTTCCATCTAAAATCCGCTCAAACTTCTGATTTGGATCTGCTCCGATTTCATCTTTGTAATTGATAGAATTTAGATATTCCGCAACACCTTGAGTTGTATTCGTATCATCATAATCCCCTGAACGTATCCAGTTAGTCGGGAAAAAAGCATCGTTATCAGGAACTCCCGCCAACCATCGCTTCGATGAATCCGAGAAGGTTAATGACGCATCAATCATATCCGTTGATCTTGCAGCTACGTTACCTGAACCTGCAGGGAAGAAATATTTGGTTTGATAGATCTGAACCGAAATTCCCCACTCCGGAATAATCTGCTCATTATCACTTGAAATGGCTCGCTCTGACTCAACTGAATCCATTAGCGATCCTCCTTTTTGGTCGTAACGATAAATTACCCAACTTGCCGTATCTGCTCCATTTCCACTGTTCGGGGCAACATAATCTTTGAACTTACACTCAAAATAACCGGAAGCTAAATTCAACGGATCTACTACTTTAATGTTGATTGGACCTTTGCCATAATCATAAGTCGGATTTTCCATCCAGCCCTCTGATAAAATCGTTGACATCGTTTCATCTGTAAATTCCAAAGAGCGATTTCCATTACCATAACCATCCAAGCGTGTTATCTGTGGCGATGAACCATATTCAATATTTTGATACGTTCCGCCTGACTCCGGCTTTGGATTGTGGGGAACAGCTTCCAATGCTTTTATTTCCCCAACAGCTGCCTTTCGACTTGCAATGTAGCGCTTTTTTTGGCCGTCAATCGCTAAAGGATCATCGGGAACGTAGTTTCTATAATTGTTGTAGGCATAAGCTATTGCCAAATAATAGTATCTCTTAAAGTTCACTAATCTCGGAGAACCCTGCGCAAATAAATCGTTTTTGATGCTAAAACTATGTTTAATGCCTTTGTTCTCCCCATTCACGCGCATGACAGGAATACTCGCATTCAATTCATCACTAAATTCAAAATTGATGATTTTTGAGATGTCATCTTTGATATCGCACTGGGCAACCAAGCGAGCTTTGCTTGGATCACTTAATTCAGCTAGTCCTACTTTAGCATCTTTCAGTTGAAAAATTTGATAACCCTGAAAATTGTATGTTTTATCTGAGTTTGGTTCATTACTCACAATAAATGGGTCAAATTCTTCATATTGTTCGTTGAAATTATTCGAATTAATTGGATTCGAGAGCGTTAATATCAGTTCATTGTTCAATTCCTGAATTTGCATGTCGGGCGCATGGGGCGCATCAAGCACTTTAAAACAATTTTCGAAAAGCGCCTGAGCCTTGTCATCAGCTATTCGCAAAGATTCTACTGATTCGAAAGGTTCTCCCTTGGACGATCTTGCCCACACAACACCAACTGTAATGTTGTTTACTGCACCGGGTTTCAAAATAAATGGACCCGCAGATTGCACAAAACGACGGTCATTTGGAGTATTATTCGCTGTTTGTTCCGTCCAATTCGGCTGAGGTACTCCATTTGTTCCCCAACCAAAAGGATCGGTGTTACCCGGAAACATAAAATCACAGGGAACTAACGGGTTTGCATCTGGATCAGAAATGTGACCACTTCCACCATAAACGAACTTTGTTCCGTCTTTCCAAAATCCACGCAAATAATTGTAGTAATCCGAGGCGTTTATTGGATCAGTTTGATTGGGGTTTGCACCATTGGTGGTATTCGAATAGTATAAAAAGCGGCGCATGCCGAAACGCTCATTATCGATAATCCCATCTCCGTAGCCAATCCCATTCAATGCCTCATTATCTCCAATTCCGAAAGCGTTATCGAATCCATCGTCGTCTTGGTATGGTCCTTCAAAAAAATCCACACCAACAGCCGGTGGGGAATAACCATAACCTCTAAAGCCGGAATTTTCGCCATCATAGTTATCTCCGTTGTAATAGTATCCCAAACCGCGATTGACATCACACCCAACATAATCATCAAACGGATCACCGAGGGCTCCATCTGTAAAAAAACCAAAATAGGTATTGTAAAGTGTTTGAGTTCCTCGATTTATCAATTCATAGTTATAAAATGTCATATTATTCACCTCATCATTCGATGCAAAAGCAAAAGCTTGAGCGCGAATTTCCATGCCAATTGGATCTGCTCCGGTTTCTGAGTGAATGTTTCCTCGATCATTCATGACCCACCAATAATTGATGTCGCCATATAATGAAACTGCTCGATCAACGCTGCAAGTCTTGGTTTTTTTGATATCATGCCAAGGAAAATCACCATCCTCCCACTTGTAATTCCCATCGCCATTAAAATCATAAAAGGGAGCTAAATAATAATCCTGCCCCTGAGACACATCGCCGTGAGCCGGCCAATTTTTAATGATATCAGGAACTTTATAATCCTGAAAAAGGTCAGATTGTGTACTTGTTCCATTTTGTTGATCGTAAATCCCGGCTTCATACCAAGCATTGAATTCACGAATCGCATCTTGCGTTGTTACAAAATGTTTGTCATATTTATTGCAATTCTCGTAGTTGGTTTCTGCCTGAATTTTTGAAAGTGGTCCAGTCCAATAATCTTGTCCATTTCTATAGCGTAACGCTGCAAGTTTCAGCTGATCGTTGGCATCCGTGCCTCCTAACCAAAGTGCCGCAGTGAATAATGCGTTGATACCTGAGTTCTTGGGGACCTCATACTGCGAATAATTTTGATTTGGCACTTGCCAAAGATTTCCGGCAGTATGCACCATCGCTCGAACATTGTTCAACTCGAGATAGGTCGTAGTTGTTGGAGGCGCGCAACCTGCCGCTTTCGGATTTTGTTTTTTGATTTTGTAGGTTCCATCATAAACTTGTCCATTACAAGAAAAACAGATGATAAAAAATATAAGAAACCCAAATCCGCGAATCATGGAATTTTTCGTTGAATTTATAAATAAATTGAGAAACAACCATTTTGTCTTATCTATTTGAGCATAAATTAATGAGATCAAACTCGCCTTAATATGCCATTCCAAAGGTGAATTCTCATTTTCAATGCTTCTTGAGCAACTTCAGAGGCTTCCTTCCACTTCTGGTCATCATCACCACAAATTTCTTGCATCATTCGTAAAGAAATCGGGCCATGGTCGTCTCCGTCCACTTCAATATGTCGCTCCAAATAATATAACAACTTGGTTACTTGATTAATGCCACTCTCGTTCATTTCTCTAAGGATTGAAATAAACATGTCAGGAATCAAATCCTCGCGGCCAAAAGTAAAAACAGAAGCTATTTTATGAATTTGATTTGATTCAATTATTTGAAAGGTGAATTTGATAAAATCCCTCGTTTCCGGAAATATATTAATCCTATTGAGTGCAACTTCTATTGAGTAACCGGAAGAAAGATAATTTGTAAACAATTCAATTTGACTTGAATCAGCTCCGAGTTGATTCATGGCATGACAATACAATTCAAAATGACTTGCGACTTGACCATTTTGGTCAATATCTGATTCTTCACCCAAAACGATTTCGTTTATGAATCGCCTGACCTCCGGTGAACCAACAGGGCTCCAAGGAATAGTCACGCAGGTAAGATTTCGTTGAAGAGCCTTTAATAAACTCATAAAATCCCAAACGGCAAAAACATGTTGTTCGGTAAATAAGCGAAAATCTGCTGCTGTTTTTATTTTCGAATAGAGCTGATGATTAATAAGTTCATTTTTGTTTAACTTAATTTGATCTTGAAGATTCAGAATTCTAGCGTTCATAATATTTCAATCGGCAAAGTTAATTTTTCATTAACTTGCAGTGCTAAATACCTATCAAAAAAGTGTTAAGTAAGAAAAAAGTAGGAGCAGGAATTCTGTTGTTGATGGCTGTCTTAATCACGGTATGTTTAATAAATGCGTTTAGCTTTCGGTCCAAACAAATTACGGTAAAACAAGTAAAGCAATATCGATTCGGCGACTCTAGTAATTTCCGTTTAGTTGAAGCCATTCGATTTAAAACAATCACATCACAAAACAATCACATTGATTCAATTGAGTTTTTTAAATTTCATGATTTTTTAACTAAATCCTATCCATTCGTTCATAAGCATCTTCGTTTAAACAAAATGAATGGATTAGCTCTTCTTTACAAATGGGAAGGAATAAATCACAGTTTGAATCCGATTTTGTTGATGTCACATCAAGATGTAGTACCAGTTGAACCATCAAGTTTCCGCAAGTGGGAATTTGAGCCATTTTCAGGTAAAGCATCGAATGGTTTCATATATGGACGTGGAACTTTAGATGTTAAAACGGGAATTATTTCGCAACTGGAAGCCATTGAATTTCTATTAAAAAATGGCTTTAAGCCTCAGAGAACGATATACTTAGCTTATGGTCATGATGAAGAAGTTGGAGGTCAAGACGGTGCAAAGAAAATAGCAGATTTTTTATTTAAACAAGGGGAAAAACTTGATTTTGTTCTAGATGAAGGTGGTTCCATTGTTTCAGGATCTATTCCTGGGCTTTCAAAACCTGTTGCACTTGTTGGAATTGCAGAAAAAGGCTACGTAAGTTTGAAATTATCGGTTAATTCAAAAGGCGGCCATAGTTCTATGCCCCCAAAGGAAACAGCAATTGGTATTCTTTCTGCTGCCTTGACTAAGATTGAAAAAAAACCATTTCAGAAAAAATTGAAAGGTGCAGCGGCGCTTTTATTCAACTATTTGGCGCCAGAAATGGGATTTAAGGCAAGACTCGTTTTTGGTAATCGGTGGCTTTTTGCTCCTCTAATCGAAAAAAAACTGGATCTTAACAATGCAACAAGAGCACTTTTACATACAACTTCAGCGGGTACAATTATTTCAGGTGGGAACAAGGAAAATGTTTTACCATTTGAAGTGATGGCAATTCTGAATTTCCGAATACTTCCCGGTGAAAGTATCGCCTCGGTTCAACAATATGTAAAAAAAGTAATCGATGACAAACGAGTAAAAATTTCAACAACGGAGCATTTTGTTGATGAACCTTCTGACATTTCCAATCCTCATTCTAAAAGTTTTCGAAAGGTACAATCAACAATTTCTTCTTGCTTTCATGATGTTCTGGTCGCGCCCTATCTTACCTTAGGAAGCACAGACGCAAGACATTTCGGCAAATTAACTAAACACATTTATAGATTTGTTCCTTTTCGTTTATCGAAAAGTGATTTATCAAGAATTCACGGTATTAACGAACGAATTTCTATTGAAAATTATCATGAAAGCATAAATTTCTACATACACATGATCCGAAACTCAACTAAGAAGTGATATTTCTAAATAGGGCTTGCTGAAAAACTCGAACCTATTGATTTATAGCAATATAAAGCAGTAATTGAGATTACAAGCGCAAGGTTTTCGAGTTGTTTTCTGGAAAAAACGTGCATCTCGATTTTTGAAATGCATATTTTTGTTCGATAGCCAGTAAAGAATCATCTTCTTCGTTGCAGTCATATTGGCATATTCGTATATGCCTTAATGAACTGCGCCTAGATTCTAATCCTTTTCTGACTTTTTCAGCAGACCCTAAATAATTTCATTCGAACTTTAATAAATTTACACCATGAATATTTCGAGTAAATTACCACATGTTGGTACGACTATTTTTACGGTAATGTCTAAAATGGCATCCGATTATAACGCAATCAATTTATCTCAAGGATTTCCGAATTTCCCCATCGATAAGCTACTTTCTAACATTCTAAAAGAAAAAGCATCAGAAAATGTGCATCAGTATGCGCCTATGGCCGGATTGCCGGTGTTATTGGAAGGGATTTCAAAATTAGTGGAAGTTCAATATGATCGTTCCATTGATCCTCAGTCAGAGGTTTTGGTAACGGCCGGCGCGACACAAGCTATTTTTACTGCGATTCAAGCATTGGTTCAGTTGGGAGATGAGGTCATCATTTTAGATCCAAGCTATGATTGCTACGAATCTCCTATTATTTTATCGGGAGGAAAACCAATTCGAATTCCATTGAACCAAGACTTTCTGCCAGACTGGGAATTAATTCGATCCAAAGTAACTGCGAAAACACGACTAATTATTACCAATAATCCGCACAATCCGAGCGGTATCATTTGGAAAAAAGAAGACTTGGCTGAATTAGAAAATTTGGTTGAGTCAAATCCCAATTTACTAGTTATTTCAGATGAAGTCTATGAATTCATAACATTCGAAAATAAACATCTCTCTGCTCATTCAAGTGAAATTTTAAAAGAACGTTCAATCATCGTTTCATCTTTTGGAAAAACCTTCCACATTACGGGTTGGAAAATCGGTTACGTAATTGCACCTGAGGAAATCATGAATGAATTAAAAAAAGTGCATCAATTTTTGGTATTTTGTGTAAACAGTGTCGCTCAAGCAACCTTAGCTGAGTACTTAAAGCATGTAAACGTTTCTGATTTGGGCAACTTTTATCAAGTAAAACGTGATTTTTTTAGAGAAAAACTGTCAAGTAGTCGATTCGAACTGCTGCCATGCGAAGGAACCTATTTTCAAGTTGCTTCTTACAAAGCTATCTCAGATGAAAATGATATCGATTTCACCAAGAGATTGGTAAAAGAATTTGGAGTAGCGACAATTCCTCTTTCCGTTTTTAATGCGGATGGAGCTGATCATAAACTCATTCGTTTTTGTTTTGCGAAAGAAAACGACACATTAATTAATGCGACGGAAAGATTATGCAAGATTTAAATATTACGCTTGTCCAATTAGATCAAATCTGGGAGGATAAAGAAGCTAATTTTTCGAAATATGAAAATATTTTTTATAGGTTAGATCCGACAGATTTAATCGTATTACCTGAAATGTTCCATACTGGTTTTAGTATGAACATTCAAGAACTTGCAGAAGATTGGAACAACTCAATGGGATTAGCTTTTCTAAAAAACTGGTCTGTGAAGTTAAATTCTGCGATATACACCTCCTTAATTGTCAAAGAAGGTAATCTATTTCGCAACCGAGGAGTTTTTGTTTATCCTGAAGGAAAAGTCGAATTATATGACAAACGAAAATCTTTTGGACTGGGTGGTGAGGATCAATACTACACAGCTGGTACCAAGGAGAAGATCGTTGAATACAAGGGTTGGAAAATCAATTTACAAATTTGTTATGATTTGAGGTTTCCTGAATTAATTCGAAATCGCTTGGGTGAAAACGATGAACCGGCCTATGATTTGTTGATCTATGTCGCCAATTGGCCGGAAAAGAGAATATTACATTGGGACACATTATTGAAAGCAAGAGCAATTGAAAATCAATGTTATGTCATTGGCGTGAATCGAATAGGAAAAGATGGAAATGAATTGATTTATTCGGGAAATACTTCTGCCTTCAATCCAGTGGGAGAAAAATTATTGGAATTTCTACCCAGAACAGAGTCTTATCTGAGTCAAAATTTATCCCATCAACAGCTACTTGAAATAAGAAAAAACCTTCCTTTTTTAAAAGATCGTTGATATCTCAACTTTTTCGAATTATATTTGCTAAAAAATTTAAGCTCATGAAAAGAATTTACTTAACTGTTTTTGCTTTCGCTTTGTCTTTTTCATCCTTTGGACAAGACTTTGGAAAACAATACGATTTTGGTTCTAAACCAAGAATTACAGGTCCGAAACACGCCTCGGTTCCTGTGGAAAAGGGTAACAAGTTTGCCCATGGAAACTCCGACAAATCATTGAATATTTTATGGACGGAGGACTTTGGAACAAGTTCAACTGGATTAACAACAAGCAATGGA
Source organism: Crocinitomicaceae bacterium (assembly GCA_044339705.1). GTDB lineage: Bacteria > Bacteroidota > Bacteroidia > Flavobacteriales_D > Crocinitomicaceae > UBA952. The sequence continues at coordinate 29,821 of JBIIVA010000006.1, read as the reverse complement.
ACTTGGGTTGAAAGCACTGCTCCAGATTCAGCATATTGGAGTTTGAGAACCACTCACCCAATGGCTTCATATGGTTTCACTGAACAATTATCAGGCGCTTTTTTGGCATGGGATTCATTCGGCCCAATCTATCCTGGAGAAACAAATTTTGCTACAACTGCGGTGAGTGGAGCAATTGAATCTCCAAATATCGATCTTACCAATGCTGCAAACGGTGTCATGTTGTCGTTTAAAACGGAGGCAATGTATTGTTGTCACGTTACTGAAATTCCTTTCCAAATTAGTGTTTCTCAAGATGGAGGAGCTACATGGTCTGATCCATTTACAGTTGATTTAGGTGTCGACAGAAATCAAGCCTCTTCAGATGTTGCTCAACCAATGAATTATACTGTTGATCTTTCTGATTACACAACTTCTTTATCAGATAGTACGAAAATCAAATTTTCCTGGGAAGGGCTTAATTTTGATCAGAATGGTCAAGGAAATACGCATTATTTTTGGTTAATTGACGACATTCAAATATACGAGCGACCAAATTACGATTTTCAAGTTGTTGATTTATGGTTAGGCGATGTTTTTGCAGGTTATGAATACACGAGCATTCCTCAAGATTTTGCAGGTAATTTAACCGTTCAAGCGAAAGTTAAAAATCTTGGTAAATTGGTTCCAACTTCTACTCAGTTAGCTGTTAGTGTAACAGGAGGAAGCGTAAACGCTTCTCAATCAGGTGGTATTCTTACGAATAATTTTACAGGAGAATATGACACTCTTACATTTGAAACTACAATCGACATGAGTGCATATGCAATCGGAACTTACACTGTAAATGTTGATTTATTCGCTGATCAAGCGGATGAGGACACTACTAACAATGGTTTCTCAAGAACGTTCAAAATCACTGATGGAATCTATGGTCAACAAGATTTTGAGCAACCACTTTATCGTGCAAGTATTGGAAAAGATCAAGGAGCTTCAACTTCTGAGTCTGCACCTATGGGTTTTGGTTCGGTTTTCTTTGTTCCAAATGATGCTCAACTGCAAGGAGTTAACTTGAAAATTGGTAGATCAAATAACTATCCAACAACTGCAGGGGGAGAATTATATGTTCAATTGTACATGTACGATCCAACAGCTGGTTCATTCAACGATGCTCATATTTACGAATCAGGAGACTGGACATTCCCGATTACCAGTGCAATGGTTCCTACGGGAAATACTCCGAAAGATGTAACTTTGAACTTCAATTTAGCAACTGCTGGAATACCTACCTTGTTAGGAGGGAATTATTACATTGCATTAGTAAAACATGATGGTGGAGCAGATAACCACTTCTGTTATTTAGAAAATCCTTTTGATGATGATTTCTCAACTCACGTTTTTGGTGATTTTGGTTCAACACCTGGTGATAACTGGTTTGTTGTAGGGACTCAAATCATAACTGAAATGAATTTTAATAGCTCCCTTTCGACTAATGAAATGAGCAATGATTTAACTTTTGGATTCATTGCACCAAACCCAACTTCAGGAGAAACGACGATTGCTTATTCTGTAAAGAATGAAAAGAATGTGACTGTTGAGGTTGTTGATTTAACCGGTAAAACATTGATTACTATCAATGAAACGGCTGCATCTAACGGAACAAACTTTACTTCCTTTGATGCTTCAAATCTAGCCTCTGGGATATATTGTGTAAACATCAAAACGGAGAACACGATTACTTCTCAAAAATTCATTAAGAAATAAGCTTAATTATTTATATTTTTAAGCCGAGTTAACCACTCGGCTTTTTCTTTTTATGGAATTTGAAGTTGGATATGTTGGACTATTCATTACTTGCTTTTTAGCGGCAACTATATTACCAATAGCTTCTGAATTTTTTCTTACCGGAATGCTTGCACTGGGATACAATCCTTGGGTATGTTTGGTTGTGTCGAGCACAGGGAATACATTTGGTGGTTGGTTAAATTTTTTCATTGGTTATTTAGGTAATCCAAAATGGTTACTTAAACTTGGTGTGACAATCGAAAAAATTGAAAAATGGAGAGTCCGTGTTCACCAATATGGGGTATGGCTTGCTCTTTTTTCTTGGTTGCCTCTGATTGGAGATATCATTGGAATTGCTCTCGGATTTTTTCGAGTAAACACTTTTTTGTCGTTGCTCTTTATTGCAATCGGGAAATTTATTCGTTATGGAGTAATTATCTTATTTTATTTTTGTCTCAAGGGTTGAAAGACCTTTCTTGATATTCAGAAATTTCCATACCGGATCTGTGTCTGTTAAAATGTCATTTACAGTGTATTCAATATGTTGATCCAGAATAATAGGGTTATTTAGTTCCTCCATTGAAAATAGTGGATTGAATTTTACGGTTGAAATCATTACAGGTAAGCCTGTTCCAGGTAAGTTTAAGTTTATATTCGACCCAAATGATCCTCCCATAGATCCCAAACAAGGCCAACCAATAATATCTCCTCTATCGGCATTTTGAAACCAACCGGCAAATAAAACGGAGGCAGACATTGAAAGTCCATTTAAGACAAGAGTGCACTTTCCATTGTAGGTTTGATTGAACTCATTTTGAAGCTTCTCCGAATACAAGATTTTACTCACAGTTCCCAACTCACTATTCATAAAGTCATATTCATCACTATGAATTCCAAGTGGATATCCTCTTTTTGCAATTCGTTTAAAACGCTTTTTTTTAAAGAAGGGTAATTTGGCAAAAGGATCAAAATTACTGCGCTTGTATACGTGTTGGATACTATATTGCTTCCGCTGGTAATTAAGGAAACTAATCAAGTATTCTTGCGCCTTGACATATCCCCCTTGATTGTCGCGCAAATCAATAACAATATTTGAACAATGTCTTTTCTCAACTTCTTTGAAAAATTTTGCGAGCTCTTTCTTGAAAAACCCCATTGCTTTTGGCTGAAAGGATAATATTTTCAAAATCCCTTTATTTTCTTCATCAAAAAAATAACTTATTGACTTTTCAATGATTGGGCCTTTGTACAAGTAAAGTGCCATTTTATTGGTGGCTTTAACATTTCTAGTTAGGGTGTCTTCATCGGAAATATATTTTATTTTCACAAAATCAGAAGAGTTAAAGAAACTCATTTGACTGAAGGTCAGAGCCATTCCTTTGGTGGCAATTTGCTCTTGCGCTTCGATAGCATTCCCTTCAACCAGACTAAATGCCATGCTTTCATTAAAAATAGTTTTGACAGAAACATCGTTAAATTGGATAATTTCTTTTCCCTTTAAAAATTCATCATTATAGACTGACTCCGCATAAAATTTATCTCCAATTTTTATTAGAAAAAATGGCAGTGTTCCTTTGTTTTTTGAACCTAAAAATACCAAAGTTTGAGGATTAAAGTTTGTGTGTGAATCTTTTATATTCGATAAAAACTGAGCAATTGTTTTGCAAAATTCATAAGCACTTAAATCATTCGAAACTTTTGTAATTGCGACACGATAAGCGGAATCCAGTTGTTCTTTCGAAACGTAATGATACAAGTCGGGATTAATTTTATCCAATGCATCTCTCAGTTTTTGCAAATCATCGAGCATTACTTCTGGGCATAAATAGGCTTTTGTTAAGTCCTTTTGAATTCCCGGCAAATAAGAATAGCAATTCTGTCCGTTCAATTGATAAGTGAACAAAAGAATAAAAATCAAATAAAGGAACTTGTTTGCGCTCAAAAATTTCGACTCAACTCAAAATTAAGTAATTTTATTTTCAAAAATCGTAACACATTCTAGAATGAAAGAGATATTAATTTTTATTGTGAGTTTATTGTTTATTGTTGGATGTAGTTCTACGGATCGCAAGTTTTGCGATTGCTTGAAAGCGAGTAAAGCATTTAATCAAATCAATTCTGAAGTTCTTTCCGGTGAAAGGAGTCAAAATAAAATTAAAGAAGCAAAAGAACTATTAAAGGAAAAATCAAAGTTATGTGCTGATTACAAAAATATGGTCGGAGAGGAATTAACCAATAAGAAAAGAGCCTGCGAATAGAACTTTTTTAGTTGTATTTCGTTCAATGAACAAATCTAACTACTAATGTATAAAACCGCGCTTATTGCAGGAGGTACAGGATTTATTGGCCGAAAGTTAAGTTCCGTTTTAAAAGAGCGGGGATTTCGGATTTACAAACTATCCAGAAAAAAAACAAAGAGAAGAGGTTACATCCAATGGAATCCGGAACTTCAGACCATTGATTCTAAGAATTTGGAAAAAATCAATGTTATTATCAATTTATTGGGAGCAAACATTGCAGAAAAGAGATGGACTGAAAATCGTAAAAAAGAATTGATAGATTCGCGTGTTAAAACCACAAATTACCTTCGAATTCTTGCTGCCCAAATGCCACATCTTGAGTATTACGTTTCTGCTTCAGGCATCAACTGTTATGGCCCTGAAACTGAAAAGGTACACGTTGAAACAGATCCTTTTGGAGATGACTTTCTTTCACAAATTGTGCAGGAATGGGAAGATGCGAGTGATAAGTTTTCTGATATCTGTCCGGTTGCTAAAATTAGAAGTGGAGTTGTACTTGCTAAACACGGTGGAATATTGAAAAAAGTTATTTTCCCTTTTAAAATTGGATTAGGTTCGGCACTTGGTAGTGGAAAACAGCATATGCCATGGATCCATCTCGATGATTTATGCCGCTTATTTTCTTTGGCTATTCAATACAAATGGGAAGGTTCTTACAATGCATTTGCGGCATGTACAACAAATATAGATTTTTCTCGGGCGATTGCAAAGGCTCTTGGACGTCCCCTCTTTATGCCAAATATCCCTGAGAAATTACTTTATCTTTTTCTGGGTGAACGAGCAATTATGTTAGTTGGAGGAACAAAGGTTTCTAATCAGAAAATTCTTAAAGCAGGATTCAATTTTCAACATAAAACGATTGATTCAACCCTGAAACACATTATTAGGAAATAGTTTGGCTATTGGAAAATGGTAAATGAATTTCCATCGTATGCCGCAAAAACAATTTTGGGGTGAGATTCTTGCCAATACATATTTCCGTTTCTATCCAATCCGATTGCCCCTGCGAAACCATCAAATTCCTTTAATTCATCAAAGGTTTTCTTGAATGCATTGTCAATAGAAAAACCGTCTGATACGCGCGTTACAATTTTTGAGGCGACTGCTCCGCTAACGATATCCTCGCCAACTCCAGTGCAACTTACTGCGCAATCCGAATTCGCATAGTTTCCGGCTACAGTAGCCGAGTCGGAAATTCTACCGGGAATTTCGAAACCTTTTCCCCCTGTAGAGGTGGCAGCAGCCAATTTGCCTTCACTATCCAATGCAACACACCCGACTGTTCCAGTTCCAAGCGAGGCTAGTTTCGCTTCATATTCAGCTCTTCGCTCTGGTATCTCAGTCGAAAAATCCTGAAATCCGTTTCTTGATGCATACTCATTCGCTCCTTCTCCGCCAAGAACACGGTCGTCAACTTCAATCAAATGTTCCGCGATTCGAATTGGATTTTTAACTTCTTGAATATTAATTACTCCACTGAATTTTTTTGATTCCCCATCCATTAACGATGCACTCATACGGATAACACCATCACTTTGGATTTGAGAACCTATTCCAGCGTTAAATAAGGGGTCATCCTCTAGTTGCTCAACGGCAAAAACAACGGTTTCTAGCGCTGAGTGGGATTTTAAAAATTCAAACGAATTTTTCGCAATACGCTCCATCGCTGCTTGTTTAGCAGACTTAACTTCATTGGACTGGGAGAATTCGCTAAAAAATCCCCCGTGAATCAATAATTTCATTCGCTGATTTATTTTATAGAAACCTTGTTGTGAATGGTCATTTTATGTTCTTTCAAAAGATAATGATCTCCTTCACTCATCACATGAACCACCATATTTTGAATGGAGATTGGCTCGCCAATAGAAACATCGGTAATATTCGTGTCTGAAACAGTTCTTCCATCTACCAAAATAACAAGCCCGGATCCTAGAGCCTCCATTTCATTCCCTTCCTTAATTAACAAACCTGTATCTTCGCCAAGTCCGATTCCCAAAGTCTTGGGATTACTAACGACGGCTTGAAATAATCGCCCGATTCTACCACGCTGAACGAAATGCGTATCTATGATGACGTGATCAATTAGTCCCAAACCGCTTGTGATTTTAATTTCTCCTTTCAAAAGAGCTTCATGACTTGAACCTTGATAAATCATGCTTTTAGAGGCACTATGCGCTCCAGCTGAGGTTCCAACGTAAATAAAATCTTCTTCTTGATATTTGAGAATTACCGCATCGTGGATGGGAGTCCCTCCGATAATAGACGTTAAACGAAGCTGATCACCTCCTGTAAAGAAAATAACATCAGCTGCCTTTACACGTTCCAAAGTTTCTTCTGCCAATGCGGTTTCTCGCTTTTCAATTTTCAATACGCCGACATTAACAGCTCCGAGAAAACTAAATGCTTTTGCATATTCTTGACCAACTATATCCGGAATTTTTGAGGCCGTTGGAATGATTTCAATGCGAGAATCGATTCCTTTTTTTGACTCATCTATTATTCTACGAAGAATCCCTTTCTCAAAGAAATTTAGATTTTTTTCTACTTGGTCCTCAAAATTACTTTCTGTAAAACTGCCTTTATCAACAGCTCCTCCTATGATTATTAGTTTTCCCTTTGGTGTCATAGAAGCAAAAATAGTTTTTTTTAGGGGGAGTTTTATTTCAGTTCTTGGGTAGTTTTCAACAACTGATAAAACCAAGTTATGTTCATTGAATTGTTGATTAATCCTTTGTTAAATCGAGTAAACCCCTATCGAATTTTGTAATTTTGGTTATTAAAAAATATGAATGGCCGTTAAAATAACCAATAAATCCAAGCATCCACTTCCGCAATATGAAACGAATGGTTCCGCAGGTATGGATGTTCGGGCAAATTTGGTAGAACCGATTATAATCCCACCGTTTGGAAGAGCTTTGGTAAAAACCGGGCTGTATTTAGAAATGCAAAATGGTATGGAATGTCAGGTTCGTCCAAGAAGCGGATTAGCGCTTAAAAGAGGAATTACCGTTTTGAATAGTCCGGGCACCATTGACGCTGATTATCGAGGAGAGGTTGGGGTAATCTTAATTAATCTTTCCAATGAAGATGTTGAAATTCAAGATGGTGAACGAATTGCTCAGCTCGTATTTTGCAAAGTTGAACAGGTAGAATTCATTCAAGTAGATGTGCTCTCTGATTCCGAGCGCGGTGTCGGAGGATTTGGGAGTACGGGTGTAAACTAAAAAGAATAGAAAATGAAAGTAATCGTGCCAATGGCCGGAAGAGGAAGTCGACTTCGGCCGCATACATTAACAGTTCCTAAACCGCTAGTTCCGGTAGGAGGGAAGCCAATTGTTCATCGCTTGGTGGAAGATATTGCTGCTGTATGTGCTGAAAAAATAGAGGAAATAGCCTTTGTTGTAGGCGATTTTGGAAAAGAGGTTGAAAATGAATTATTAGCCGTGGCTGAAAAATTAGGTGCGAAAGGATCCATTCATTATCAAACACAGCCTTTGGGTACGGCTCATGCCGTTTTATGTGCGGCTGAAAAATTAAGTGGACCGGTTGTTGTTGCTTTCGCGGATACATTGTTTCGTGCCAATTTCAAAATCAATCAGGAAGATGAGGGTATTTTGTGGGTAAAACAAATCGACGATCCGAGTGCTTTTGGCGTAATCAAGATGAATGAAAAAGGTGAGATTATCGATTTTGTGGAAAAGCCAAAAGACTTTGTTTCAGATCTTGCGATGATTGGAATTTACTATTTCAAACACGGCGAAAAATTGCGCAATGAATTGGAGTATTTGATTAATAACAACATCATCAAAAGTGGTGAATATCAATTACCTGATGCCTTGCGGCGATTGACGGAGGCAGGATATGTATTTAAACCGGGTGAAGTAAAAGAATGGCTAGACTGTGGTAACAAAGAGGTGACCGTTCATACAAATCAACGCGTACTTGAATTCGATTGGGAAGCGCAAAAGCAATTGGTTCATGAGTCTGCCGAAATTGAAAATAGTGTTATCATTCCGCCTTGTTATGTTGGAAAAAACGTGAAAATAAGCAATTCAGTAATCGGTCCACATGTGTCGCTTGGAGCAGGAACGCAAGTAATGAATTGTAACATAAATAATTCAATTATCCAACAAGAATCGAGTTTGAAAAATGTGGTAATCGCTGATTCGATGATTGGCTCGAAAGTTGTTTACAATGGAAAAGCCTTGGATTTGAGCCTCGGCGATTTTACGACTATCAGTTAATGCGATTAAAACTCATTATTATTTCAGTTGCAGCGTTGTCGCTATTTGCCTGTCGAACTACTAAAGTGAACAAGGTAGTACATTCTTCTGCTTTTATCAAGAATTTTCATGAGGGAGTTAGATTAAAACTAAATTTTGAGATCGATCCGGCAATCGACAAGTTTAATTTGTGCCTGAAAGAGGATCCAACAGATGATGCCGCGAATTTTGCACTGGCGCAGCTTTATCTGATGAAAGATGATTTACAGAGGGCAGCTATACATACCAAAAAAGCATCCGAATCTGACCCCAAAAATCTTTATTATCAGTCTGAATTAGCCTTCATGCATCAAGAATTAAAAGAATACGAGCAGGCAGCACTCATATTCGATAAGTTGGTCAAAACCAATTTACAAAATCCAGAATACTACCACGGATCATTCGAAAACTGGGTGAAAGCCGGTAAACGCGAAAAAGCTTTACAAACACTTTCTAATCTTGAAAAGTACCTTGGGGGGAATTCTGAAATTGAATTAAAACGTTATTTTCTGCTTTTAAGCGCAGGGCAAGATAAAGCTGCACTAGACGGATTACTCGAAGCAAAAAAGAAGTATCCCAATGAACCAAACATCATCGCCAATTTGGTTGATTATTACATGCAGAAGAAGCAGTATGATTCGGGAATGAAAATGCTTCAGGAACTTGTTACTGCGGATCCCGAAAATGGACTTGCTTTATACATGCTTGGTGACATGCAGATGCAAATCGGACAAGAAGAGTTAGGGCTAAACAATTTAAAAAGAGCGGTTAAAAAAGAAGGTCCATCCTTGGATCAAAAAATGGAAATAATAATAAGCATTCAGAATTTTAAAACGAGCGATCCGGACATGGAAACGTTGGTAGAATACATGGTTAATCGCTACCCGAAAGAGGCCAAAGCACATTCCATCCAAGGAGATTATTTTTTCAAAGCTAATAAGTTTGAAGAAGCAGTAAAATCATATAAAAAAGCGGTTCAATACAACCCAAATATATTTCCCATTTGGAATCAGATTTTATTGTTGGAATATCAAAATCAGTGGTTCGACTCATTGAATGTAGATAGCGAGAAATGCATTGAACTTTTTCCGGTTCAACCCATACCTTATTTTTTCAGTGGCGTCGCTAAAAATCAGAAAAAGGAATATTCTGAGGCTTTAATCAAGTTAAAGGAATCATTGGATTTACTGCTCGACAATAGCGAACTTGAAGCTGAAATATATGGGCAGATAGGTGAGGCCAACTTTGGATTGAAAGATATTGAAAATGGTAAGATTTTCTATGAAAAAGCAATTGAAAAACAACCTAAAAGTTTGATACTTAAAAACAATTACGCTTATCGTCTTGCCTTGCAAACAAATGAACTCGAAAAAGCAGAAAAGTTAATTGATGAAGTGCTGCTATCCGCTCAGAATCAAGGTCGATTTTTAGACACGAAAGGATGGATATTATTTGTAAAGGGAAAATATTTGGCAGCGCAAGATTACTTTAATCAAGCATTGACAATTTCTCCAAATGACAAGGTCATTATCGAACATATTGGTGACTGTGCATTCAAATTAGGACAGAAGGACAAGGCCATCGAATACTGGTTGAAAGCGAAAGAACTAAAATCGACCAATCAAAACCTGGATAAAAAAATCCAAAATAAAGCCTATTATGACCCAATTTATTAAAATTTCATGCTCCATTTTAGGTTTATTTTGGCTTAGCTCCTGCGCATCAAAGTTTGTGTCAGGTATAGATGAATCGCTTCCGCTGGAAAAATTACCGAAGAAAAAAGATAAGGAACTTGTGGAGACCTTGGATAGTATTGCTTTAGTAAAACCAAAAACATTTTATTCTAAGTTAAGTGTAGATTTTAAAGATACAACACGAGAGATTTCATTTAAAACTTCACTAAAAATCGTTTCTGACAGTGCGGTAAACGCAATTATCACTTACGCTAAAATTCCAATTGTCACAACGATGATTACCAAAGACACGATTAAAGTTGTAAATCGCAGAGACAAGTGTTACGTCATACAAACATTGAATTATATCAAAGAAAATTTCGGGATTGATTTTACTTACAACAACATCGAAGAGCTTTTTCTTGGGCGCCCATTGGATTATAATGTCGACCAGAAATATTTTGTCATCAACGATCCTTATCGTTATCAAATCTCTTCACATCGAAGGCGTGAGAAAAAGCGCTTTGAACGCAAAGCAAAGGAGGACATCATAATTAATTATTTCTTAACCAATGACGCCAAGTGGTTGAAGAAAACAACCATTTTAAGTCCGAGTGATACTACTGAAATTTCGGTTGATTACCTGTCTTTTCAGGTTGATAAAGGAATAAAAGTTCCTGAAAATGTATTGATTCAAATTAAAACGCCAAGAAACAAGATTTTTGTTCGTTTAGAATACGAGAAAATTGAAATAAATGAACCTCAAGAACTTATCATTGTAATACCTGAGAATTATGAAAAGTGCGATTAATTTATTGGTTTTACTTCTTTTTTTCGCAATCGCTCATGGCCAGACAAGTAGCGACAAATTAAAAAAAGAGCAACAGAAATTAGAGAAAAAAATATCGAACACAAAAGTGCTTTTAAATAAGGTGAAGTCGAATAGTCAAGCGTCATTAAATGAATTGAAATTAATCGACAATCAAATTAAAAGCCGTGAAGCCTTGGTGCGAGTTTTTGATACCCAAGTTCGTGTGGCTGAAATAAAAATGATTGAAAAAAAGCAGGAAGTAAAACAATTGAAGGCGCGTTTGGTGCAACTAAAAAAACAATACAAATCTATGTTGTTGTATGCATACAAGCATCGAAATAACTACGGAAAAATCATGTTTATTCTATCTTCTGATAACTACAACGAGGCTTCAAAACGAACGAAATACTTAAAAAAGGTAGCCGGAATCCAAAAGAAACAAATGGCTCTGATTTTACAACATCGTTCATTAATTCACAAAGAGTTGAATCAAATCAAAAATGAAAAAGAAACGAAATCCAAGGCACTAGAAGAAAAGAAAATCGAACGGGAACAAATTGCCAAGGATAAAGTAAGCAAAGAAAAGACCTTTCAAAAATTCAAGCAAGAAGAGCAAAAATTGTTGGCTCAATTGAAGGAAGATGAACGTAAGAAGGAAGAATTAAAACAAAAAATTAATGCGGCAATTAGAGCTGATATTGCTCGTCAGGAGGCTGAAAGAGCGCGCAAGGAGGCTGAAGCATTGAAGAAAAGAGAGGCCGATGCGAAGAAGAAAAAAGAACAAGAGGAATTAGCCCGAAAAAATAAAGAAAAGGAAAAAGGAAAAACTCCAACTACCACTACGACACCTGAAAAAACTCCCGAAAAAGAACCTGAAGAAACGAAAGCACCAGTTTTTGTTGAAACTTCCGAAGGTTCAGTTGCAGGAAAGAACTTTGAATCGAATAAAGGTAGACTTCCCGCTCCGGTTTCATCAGGGAGTATTGTGGAAAGTTTTGGACGAAATGCGCATCCAACTTTACCAGATGTTTTTACCAATAACAATGGTGTGGATTATGCTTGTTCAAAAGGGGCAAATGTTCGCGCTATTTTCGAAGGTGAAGTAACAAGTGTGTTTAGTATCACTGGTGCTGGAAAAGTGGTTATCATCAAGCACGGGAACTATCGCTCTGTTTACAGTAATTTGAAAGAGACCTATGTTAGCATAGGTTCCAAAGTAAGCACAAAACAGGCAATTGGAAGTCTCATGATAGATGGAAATGTGTCCGTTTGTCATTTTGAAATCCATCAAGTTGTTGGAGGTATTCCGAAGTGTTTGAATCCGCAACTTTGGGTTGGGAGGTAGGTTCAACTTATAATTGAAGTGTTAGTTTTCTTCAGCTTCGCATGATTTCAAATCCTGCGGAACTAATTTCGACAATAGCGATTTTGTTGTCTCCGTGGCTTTTGGACTTTTCAGAATGGTTGCCAGCATATACAGTCCTTTCTCTGTGAAAGCTTTTGGAATTACGGTGGAGTGTTTTGTTATTTTGAACCGGTCGAAATTTTCGACCTTAGAATTTGTTCCTCATTTTTATCTAAAATAAAAACATACCCCTCTGGAAATTTTTCGGGGTTATTTTTGACAGCTTCATTGATTCTTTTGGTTTCAACCCCATATAAAAATGCCACATCCCTGTCTAATAATACTTGTTTTTCTCTGATTGTAATTAATTTCTCCTCGATCGTGCTTAAGACCGTCATTTTTATCTTTTTCGGTCAAGTCGTCTGTTATAATTTTACGTTCAGTTCAAGTCTTCCGCCAAAACCAAGTTCAATGATTTTTTGAAGTGTCGAAATGCGAGCTTCTTTAAGATTGTTCTCAATTTTTGAAATGTAGGATTTAGTTGTCCCAACTTTTTCTGCAAGTTGTTGTTGTGTCATTCCCATTTCAATACGAGTGTCGTGAATCAAAGTACCGATTTTAAATGCTTCATAACCAGCTTCAAGTTCGTCACGTTCCTTTGTCCCACGTTTGCCGTAGTTTTTTTCTTTAAACTCTTCTAAAGTCATCAAGTTTTTACTTTTCGTTTTCATACGCTGCTTTTATTTTAAGTGCCATTTCTATTTCTTTTTTGGGTGTCTTTTGCGTTTTCTTTTGAAATCCGTTCGCTAAGACAACTAATTGTCCTTGGTCAAAAAAACAGAAAATTCTAAAAATGTCGCTAGCAAGTTGAACTCTGATTTCATAAAGTCCATCCGTGTTATCTAGGTGTTTCAGATACGTTTCAGGAACTCTTTGTAATTCCTCAACCAAGTCAAAAGTCCAAATAATTTTTGCTTTTACTTTCTTGTTTTGTTTGGAAAAGAAGTCTTGAAAGTAGCTCTTATAAAATGTAATCTTTCTATGTTTCTGATTTTTGTCCACCATACAAAGATAAGAAAGTTTCCCTAAAGTGAAACCCAAAAAGTCATTTAATTTTTTTTAGATGTCTGTAGTTTCGGTCTGCTAAAATCACATATACAACTATTAAATATGCGAAAAAAAGTGGGATGAGTTGAAAATTATTTATTCAAAATCAATGTGTTTTCCAGTTCCTTTTCAAACTCATTTTCATTGGAGTAATTGTAAAAAGGAACAGCTGTTATCAAATAACTATCCGTTTGGATGGAAATTGTTTTTTTGGATCTTTGAATATCTTTCAAGAATTCTTCTTTCCATTTATCGTTTGCAATGAAACCGTTTCCTTTGGGTTCAATGAAAACTTGAAAAGTCAATTGTTCGCTCTCTTTTTGCTTGCAAAAAAGCACAAAATCAGGTTCAAAGGCACGACCGAGTTTGTCGTAAATCTTCAATTCACGTTCGTTGCGAAGCAAGTAAATGTTTTCAAATTTTTGATTTAAACTCTCGAAGCGCTTGGCAAACAACTCCACAAATTTCTTTTCTTCACTCGTTCCATAATTGGCATTGTAAGCATACCAAGGTTCATTAGCAACCAAGGCTTCTTGGCCATTCGCGCGCTCATCGTATTTATTGATTCGAACAGGTTTGTCTTTAAATACTTTGTGAACGTATTCTTGCACATAATCAGAGCCTTCGAATTCAGTGGAATTGCCTTTTATTTCCGACTCCAATTGCTGCAATAATGCTTGCAGTGCGAATAAGTAATCATCAAACGTAATTTCTGAAAGACGCGAAGTCGTTCCGATAAAAGTGATTTTCAAACCTCCCAAATATGCTTCTTTTTCAGTAAACTCCCTTATGGATTTTAGATTGGGGAAATAGATTTTTAGTTTGTCAAATCTAAAAAATGGATTTTTTGTTAACGCGAAATGAATGATATGAAAAGGGATTTCCTCAAGTGAAATTGATTTTTGTTTCAAAACCTCATCATTGGAGATTGACTTTTCTATTTCAAAATTCAATGCGCTTGACATCCGACCAATCCCGGAAGATAAAGTGAACCGAAAGTCCATTTTCTTTAAACCAAAATCTTCGAATGATTGAATATCACTGAAATTCTTAGGGACTTTTTTATTGAAAAACACAACACCACTCTGATACAAATCACTTTGTTTGAAATCCAGTTTGAGTGTCAATTGTTTGGTGATTAAATTGTCGTCATCTTCATAAATGCCTGACTCAACAAGTGCTTTTTTCAATTCGGAAATGTAGCGACTGTCCTCTTTCGTGTGGTAATATAATTCTTCCAACACTTTCAAGTCATTGGAAATGTCATCGTCAAATTTTCGTGTGAATTTATCTTGCCCTTCTTCCAATTTGAACGGAAAATATCTAGCTCCTCTACCAATTAATTGAGCTTCTGACAAAGTTGTTTTCCCTGGCTTTCCGTCTTTCCCATCACGTTCCTCGTATAAACGTACAATGTCGAAAAGATTCAAAACGTCCCAGCCTTCGTTTAGTTTTTGAACGGCAAAAATGGCACGAATCGGATTGTTTTCATCTTCTAACGTGTTTAATAAAATCTGATTTTGAGCCGCTTCCGAATCGTTATTGGCACTCAAACAATTTTCAAACTTAAAATTACTTTGCGTTCTTTTTATGATATCCAAATGATTGATTCCACGTGCTTCAAAGAATTGAAAAGCCTTTTGGACAATGGGAACAGTTGACGTCTTTTGAATTTGCAATACTTTTTCTTCCGATAAAAGATCAATTAAGTTGTGGAATTTCTCCTTGTTTTCTTCCGATTCCTTGATGGTCTTTTTGGCTTTGAAAAGAATAACAGGTTTCAAATTGATGTTATTGGAAGTCGCTAATTCTTGGCGATACAAGTTCAAAATCAAGGCTTGAATGATGCGTTCTTCTTCTTTGTAATGCGAGCGAATTAAGTTTATTTCCTTGGAATATTTATCGTTTCGAAATTCGGATAAATCGTATTTGTAAAGCACTTTGTCTTGGTATTTCTTCAAAATCTCACGACTTTCAAAGTCCATCGTGGCGGTAAATTCTAACAATAGGTTATCAAAATTTTGATTTAGAATTTCCAGAACAGTTCCTTCCCAACTACCGAAAAGTTCACCGTTGTTTTTCGTCGCTGAATTCAAATGATGCGCTTCGTCTGCAAAAAGGACTAATTTTTTGTGTTTAAAATCTTCAAAAGTCACACTGTTTTCTTTCGTTGTATTCAAGTCAATGTGCAGCTGCTGAATGGTTGTGAATTTGATATTGATGTTTTGATTGTCGGCTTCATCGAAATTGTCAATCTCTTTAATCAAAACTTCGTTTCCGTTGATAACTAATTATCAAATATACAAAAGTTATAGATATAACTTAAATAAAAGTAGAATTTTGTAAAAATTAAAACTATGACTAAAATATCATTTAGCCAATTCGCTTCGAAGGATTTGCAATCCTGATAACTAGCCAAATGAACAGAGTTTGGTTAACTGAATAAAGCAATGTCGGATTGAAAGTCCAGCAGAGCGAGGAGAATTTTTATTTATTGAAAAAAATGTGTTTTACCCTGACTTTGTTACGTAAAATATGATTAATTACCCTGACTTTGTGTTTTATTTTGAATTTTAATTAGTAATTTTAATCAAATTAAAAGTTATAAATGAATCGTAAAGCAATACTAGACTTAATTTCCTGGAAAAAAGATAAAAATCGTAAACCCCTTATTTTAAGAGGGGCAAGACAAGTTGGTAAAACTACGTTAGTGAATCAGTTTTCTCAAGAGTATAAGCAGTATATTTATTTGAATCTAGAAAGACCAGATCATATTCATTTTTTTGATTCATTGAATACTATTAAAGAAATAGTAGAATCACTTTTTCTGAAATTTGAACTACAACCTGATTATTCAAATACACTTCTTTTTATAGATGAAATTCAAGAAAGCCCGAAAACCATTGCTTTACTTCGCTATTTTTATGAAGACATACCAGAGTTGCATGTAATTTCTGCAGGATCTTTATTAGAATTTTCCTTACAACATGTTAAGAGCTTTCCTGTAGGTCGGGTAAGTTTCATGTATCTTTTTCCACTAAATTTTGAAGAGTTTTTAATTGCATTAGACAAAAAAATCGCTATCAAGGCATTTCATCAAGTTCCTATTTCCGACATTGCTCAAAATACCCTGTTTGACCTTTTTCATTTGTATGCGCTAGTTGGAGGAATGCCAGAGGTCGTTAAAATATATATTAAAACAACTAGTTTTGTTGGCTTAACAGAAATTTATAGTAGTATATGGGAAACGTATAAAAGTGATGTGAGAAAATATGCCAAATCATCAACTGAAGAAAAAGTGATTACTCATATTATAGGTTCGGCATATAATTTTTTAGACCAGCGCGTTACTTTTCAAAATTTTGGAAACTCCAATTATAAATCACGAGAAGTAGGTGAAGCCTTCAGAAGTTTAGATGATGCTAAGGTAATACAATTAATTTACCCTTCTACTTCGGTTGATTTTCCCGTTATTCCAGATTTTCGTAAAAAACCGCGACTGCAATTTTTAGATATAGGGTTGGTAAATCATGGATTAAATATTAAGCATGAGTTGATTGGAATGAAAGATTTGAGCAATGCATATAAAGGTGCGCTAATTCCTCAACTCGTGACACAAGAACTTATCTCTATGAATAAATTCAGCTATCATAAGCCTAACTTTTGGGTGAGAGAGAAAAAACAGTCTTCAGCAGAAGTTGATTTGGTAATTCCGTTTGGTGGTCTTTTGATACCAGTAGAAATAAAATCAGGGCCGATTGGAAAATTACGATCATTGCATCAATTTATGGATTCTTGCCCGCATGGTTATGCCGTGCGGATGTATGCTGGAAAATTTGAGATTCATACAGCAACCACAACGAATGGTAAGGAATTCAAATTACTTAATTTACCTTATTTCTTAGGCCTAAAACTGAATGAGTATCTTGAATGGTTTATCGAAAGTTAGTGCCAATAAAAAAAACGCTCAACAACCGAATTTGATGAGAGTTGAATTTTTTACTACTAACTTTTCCCGCGCTTCGAAGGATTTTCAATCCCGGAAAATTAGCCAAATGAACAGAATTTGGGGAACTGAATAAAGTAATACCGGACTAAAAATCCAGTAGAGCGTGATTTCGCTGGAAGATTTTTTAAGGGGATGTA
This sequence comes from Crocinitomicaceae bacterium, assembly GCA_044339705.1. Classification (GTDB taxonomy): domain Bacteria; phylum Bacteroidota; class Bacteroidia; order Flavobacteriales_D; family Crocinitomicaceae; genus UBA952. The sequence goes on along the minus strand of JBIIVA010000006.1, from coordinate 12,413 downwards.
AGTTATTCGCCTAGTCTTTTATCTATTGGTTGAAGTCGTTTTCAAACAAACTATCTTGTATCGGTTTGTATTTTTCAAATTCTTTTGCCAAGATCGTTGTATCTTTTTCTGATTCAATTTGTTAGTGTACCGCAGTGTTTGAACCCGCAACTTTGGGTTGGGGAATTAACTTACTATTCTTTAAAAAAGCGGCAAATAAATCGTAAAACTTGTTCCTTTGTTCAGGGTACTTTTAACATCAATTTTACCATCGTGAGCATCGATGATTAATTTCACATAATATAATCCCAAGCCAAACCCTTTGACATTGTGAATATTGCCTGTTGGCACGCGGTAGAACTTATCGAATATTAATTTTAAGTCTTCGCGTTTCATCCCAATACCATTGTCGATTATTTCTATTACCAAATAATTCTTTTCGTTTCGGGTATTCAATTCAATCCGTGGAGTTGTTGTGCAATACTTCACGGCGTTATCCAATAAGTTGTATACCACATTGGTTAAGTGAACGGGATCTGCTTGAATTTTATATTTTTCAGCAGAGCATTCCAATTCAATTTTACCTCCCTGATTAAGTTGATTGAATTCAAAATTTTCCTTTACTTCAGCCAACAACTCGTGTACATCGAAATTTTCTTTGTTCAAAACAACCTTATCTTTATCTAATTTGGCGACGTTCAATACACGCTCCACCTGATTTTCAAGACGTTTATTTTCTTTGTAGATGATGCCAGCATATTTCCGAATTTTTTCCAGATCTTCATTCAAATCAATTCGCATTAACATTTCACTGGATAGACTGATGGTTGAAATCGGTGTTTTTAACTCATGCGTCATGTTATTAATGAAATCTGTTTTTACCTCCGAAAGTCGCTTTTGACGGATTATAATCGCCAAACTGTATCCAAAAAACACAAGTACCAAAAGAATGATAATTGAAATATAAATCCAAGGAGAAACGAAAACAGCAGGTTCAATGGATTTGGCTGTAAAATTTGGGAAAAATACTGTAAAGTAATGACCATCTTTCTTGAGATTCAATGATTCTGTGGAAATGCCAGGGAGTTTCTTGTTGGTTGTTATGAATGCCCTGTCTTTCGAATAACGGATCAAATTACTCAGGAGAATTGTATCCACAAAACAATCATAAATTCCATACATGAAATCCTGATGAATGTTTTGCTTGTAAAATTCCTTTTTCAAAAGCGTTTCCAGATAAAAAGACTGAAGTTCCTCACTTAGATCAACTGTAAATTGATTATTATTCACTTGTCGAACAGTTCCATATGTATCCAAGCTATCTTTTGAGGTTCGCTGAATTTCATCTAAAACCGATTTCAACGCAATAATTGTACTTTCTGAGAAAGATTTCAGGTTCAAACTATCTTCCTTCTCTTGAATGGCGATGTTTTTCTCTTGCATTTCAAGGGTCTTTCGCACCCAAACCAATTGGACAATCAGAATACTGGCAAGCGAGAGCACACCTAAAAGAACAACAGCATTGATGGTTCGTCTATTCACAAACCAAAGATAACATTTTGATTATTCACCAAATGCATTCAACCACGCTAGTATACCACCCTCCAAATTGTAGAGATTGGTGTAGCCAAAATTTTGCTCTAAAAATTGAGCTGCATTGGCGCTTCTCGCTCCGGAACGACATTGCATAATCACCTGTTTATCCTTGCTTATTTCTTCAAAACGAACAGGAATTTCACCCAATGGAATTAGATGGCCACCGATATTAGCTTCATCATATTCGTATGGCTCACGGACATCGATTAGCTGAAAATCAGCATTTTGATCCATAAGTTCTTTTATCTCTTGAACAGTGATCGTTTTCATAACCAACTTATTTTAAAACCCTTGAACTCCGTTTACTGTGGTATATTTTAACACATTCTTTTTATCTGGGTGAATGCGAGCAAATGCCGATTGAACAGCTAAGGTACCTTCGTGGAAACCACAAAGAATTAGCTTTAATTTGTTTTCGTATGTATTCACATCACCAACGGCATAAATTCCTGGTATGTTAGTTGAATAATCTAATGTGTCAACCTTAATAGCATTCTTTTCGATTTCAAGACCCCAATCAGCTATCGGACCTAATGTTGGCTTCAGTCCAAACAAAGGGATAAAATGATCTGTTTCGATCGCAATTTCACCATCTTTTTGATGCGTAACGATTGCTTTCTCCAAATTTCCATTACCTGCAAGCCCTGTTACTTCTGCTTCCGTAATCAATCGAATTTCGCCTTTTTCGGCTAAGTCAATTACCTTTTGGACTGAATCAAGGTGACCTCTAAATGAACTGCTTCGGTGAACCAAAACAACTTCACTGGCTATTTTATTTTCCGTTAAAAAGATAGACCAATCTAAAGCAGAATCTCCACCTCCGGCAATGACACAACGTTTGCCGCGGTAAAATTCAGGATCTTTTATAATGTATTCAACTCCCTTGTCCTCGAAATCTATGATATTTGAAATAGGTGGTTTTCTCGGTTCAAAAACACCAAGTCCACCGGCAATAATGACAATTGGTGCTTCGTGTTTTGTTCCTTTAACTGTTGTAACAATGAATTTACCTTCGTCTGTTTTATAAATGGACTTAGCTGCTTCACCGAGTGTGAAACCAGGCTTAAAAGGAGCTGCCTGTGCCATTAAATTATCGATTAATTCTCCCGCTAGTATGGATGGAAATCCCGGTATGTCATAAATCGGTTTTTTAGGATAAATTTCCGAACATTGTCCCCCAGCTTGTGGAAGAGAGTCAATTAAATGACATTTCAGCTTTAATAATCCGGCCTCAAAAACAGTAAATAAACCAACGGGACCGGCACCGATGATGATGATATCAGTTTGAATCATTTCAAATCTTTAAAAATGAGTTGCAAAATTAAGCATAGAACTACAAATAACCTTAGAAAATCGAAAATGTTTCTATTCAAGTTAGAATAAAATCTTGATATTTAAAATTCAAGAAATTTCATTTTCAATTACTTTACCTTGATACATTTCCAAATCCAAATGGTAAAAAATCTTTTGTTGAACCCACTATTAAGACTGTTTCATCTTGGTTGATAAGAATTACCCGAATTGGATTTTTTTGTCGATTTTCTGACTCTAGCATCACTTGTCGGCAAGATCCGCATGGAGATAAAATGTGATTTTTTGGGACTAATTCTCCTTTTGCGATAATACAAAGTGTTTCTATTTCGATTCCTGGATAATTAGCTCCCGCATAAAATAAGGCAACACGTTCAGCACAAAGACCAGATGGGAACGCCATATTTTCTTGATTATTTCCCAGGATTATTTCGCCTGTTTTCAATTTCAATGCAGCGCCAACATAAAATCGACTGTATGGAGCATATGCCTTTTCCATTGATTGCAAAGCTTTGTTAGCTAAACTTAAATCCGGATTACTCAATTCTGAAATAGAATTGAAAAAGTCATATTTAAAATTATATTCCTTGGTCATAATTATATTTTGTGTAAAAATTAAAAAAACGGTCAAAGACAAATCACAAAATTGATGTTTTTGTCAAAAATTCAATCCTTCAATAAAATGCCGATCTTTGCCGTCGAATAATGGACTTTGAATAGATATCACCCTGAGTGGTTTTCTGCCTGTAACAACGACGCTGTGAATTGTTTTTTTGGGTATACTCACTTGTACTCCTTCCTGTAACTTGATAATTTGTTTTCCTAATGTCATTTCGCCTTTACCCGATAAAATGAGGATGCATTCTGAATGGTCTTGATGATAATGAGGTCGGACATTTTTTTTGACTGCAATAAAAAAAGTCGACTGCAGAGAATCTTCGGCGATTTTCTCCGAATAAAGATTTTCAAAAGCAGGCAATTTCTTTTCTTTCCAGTTGATTTGACTTTGAATAAAAAAGGGCAAGAATAATGCAAGTATCAATCGCATTATGCAGCGCGTTTGTTGAGCTTGACTTCAAATAATTTTGGCCAATACTTACCTGTTAAATAGGTTTTTTTTGTGGACTTATTCCAGGCAATCCCATTCAAAACTTCACCATTTCCTTTACCCTCCCTCACTACATTAGCGGCGTCTATTAATGCAATTACCTTACCTGATTCAGGATCAATCACTGCCAAATTCGAACTTGTCCAAATATTGGCATAAATTTTACCATCGATATATTCCAATTCATTCAAATAATTGAGAGGTCCTTGATCGGTGTATACTTCTATAGTTTTGGTGATTTCAAATGTTTTCGGATCACGAAAATAAATGCGCTCGGATCCATCAGACATGATCAAATTTTTATCATCATGACAAAGTCCCCAACCTTCGCCGGTATATTTCAATTCACGAGTTACAGCAAATGTATTTTTGTCATAAACCACACACTTACCATTTTTCCAAGTCAATTGAAAAAGTTCTTCTCCAAAAATTGATATTCCTTCTCCAAAATAAGTTGCATCTAAACCGATTTTTCGTTTTATTTCTCCAGTTTTTAGGTCAACTTCAGCAACTATCGTTTGCCCATTTTCGTTTGGATCTCCTGTTCCTTCAAAAAGTGTATTTCCGTCAAATTCCAGTCCTTGAGTAAAACTGGTTTCTAAATGCGGGTATTCGTTAACAATTTCTGCACTCCATTTTTCTGGAATGATATTCGATAGCACGCGAAGAGTGCGTTGTTCAATTTGAGACATACCGTTTTCCAAAGTTCCGGTTAAAACAATCAGATAAGTTCCTACGTGCAAATTGGTTGTATTGAATTCAAATGTAATCCTCCCTGAAGGAGTCTTCCATGATTTGGCATTTTCACCATTAATTTCCAAGGTCAATTCTTGAAGATCATCAACTACCTCAAAACTTAATGGAATCGCTTCACCAAGTTTAATTGCAACATTATCTCTTAACTCAAAAACAAAAGCGTCTTCTGAATCAGTGTTATTAACTTTAAGAGCAGGAACAATCAGTGCAGCTGCAAAACCAATTAGAAGAAGGAGAATAAAGAATTTTTTCATCGAATAGAATCAATTAATTTTTTGACATTGTTTCCGTCAATGCGCTCATGTGTTTCTGAGTAGATTACTTGATTTTTTGAAACTAAAATCGCTTGAGGAGACTGGTGAACGACATTTAACAGCTCTGCTATCTCATTGGAAATACCTCTGTAATTCAATAGGTCAAGCAAATAAAAATCTGCGAATTCAGAGTTAACAACACCTGATCGTTCGAATTCTTGCAGTGCCATTTTTGAGATTATACAGCGCGTACTGTGTTTGAAAAACAATTGAGGTTTAACTTGACTATTTTCAACTGCCTTGAGCAGTTGTTCGATTGAATTTAAGTGAATCCAAGCCATTAGATTCCGGATTTAAATTGTTTGAGGAAGCGAATATCATTTTCGGAATAAAGCCTTAAATCCGTTACTCGATATTTTAATTGTGCGATACGCTCTATTCCCATTCCAAAAGCGAAACCTGAGTACTCTTTTGAATCTATCCCACAGGAGTCTAGAACGTTAGGATCTACCATTCCACATCCCAATATTTCCAGCCAGCCTGAATATTTACAGACATTGCACCCCTTGCTATTGCAAAGCGTGCAGGACACATCAACCTCTGCACTTGGTTCTGTAAATGGGAAATAGGAAGGTCTCAGACGAATTTGAGCTTTTTCGCCAAACATTTCTTGAGCAAAATACAAAAGTGTTTGTTTTAAATCAGCAAAAGATACTGCCTTATCGATATATAACCCTTCTACTTGGTGAAAAAAACAGTGGGCACGCGCAGAAATTGCCTCATTACGATAGACCCTTCCAGGAGAAATGGTTCGGATAGGAGGTTTTGAATTTTCCATCACGCGAACTTGCACCGAACTTGTGTGTGTGCGCAATGCGATTTCTTTTTCACCTTTCTCGATGAAAAAAGTATCTTGCATATCTCGAGCGGGATGTTCAGGAGGGAAATTAAGTGCAGAGAAATTATGCCAATCATCTTCAATTTCGGGTCCTTCCGAAACTTCGTAACCAATTTTAGAAAAAATAGAAATGATTTCTCGCTTTACCAGCGATAAGGGGTGATGGCTTCCGATTTCGTGATCTTCCCCGGGTCTTGTTAAATCTAAGGTATTGGCTTCACTATTCGAAACTGAAAGCGTTTGTTTCAATCGTTCAAATTTTAATTCGGCTTCACTCCTCAGTTGATTCAATAACAGACCGATTTCTCTTTTCTCTTCATTCGGAACTTTTTTCAATTCTGCAAATAGCTCTTTTGTCAAGCCCTTAGAACCTAAAAATTTGATTCGGAAATGCTCTAACTTTTCTTGAGAATCAATCTCAAACTGTTCAATTTCCTCCTTTACCTCTTGTATTTTTGATTTCATTCAATCTATCTGTAACTTTTTTAACTGTTTTCTTGTTTAATAACTGTCGTAAAAACAGGTTTCAGTGCAAATTTACAAGAAAAAATGGCGTAAAAATAGCGTTCAGCTTTTAAAGTTTATGTTAATCGTTTTCATTTTATTTACTGGATTATTTAGCTGTTATAAAAAACAAGACACCTTGTTAACACTATATGTTCGGGATGGTAGCGGTGCATCCGTTCAAGATGCGAAAGTAGAAGTTTATGCTGAACCGACCGACACGTCAAATAACAATCCACTTGCCATTAATTTTGAAGGAATAACGAATGAGTCAGGAACCGTAATTTTCAATTTAAACAGCATTTATGAAACTGGCCAGACCGGAGTTGCGATTCTGAAAGCAAAAGCAACGTATTACAGTAAATCCGGGCAGAAAGTGATTCAGATAAATGAGGAAGTTAATAATGAGTATTTTATAGAAATCGAGTAACTTAAAAATTCATGTTTCGTATGCTCAATTTTCAAGTAAAAGATGTAAATTTGGAGATTATTAAATTATGAGAAAAATATATTTATTTGTTCTTTGGGTTGCAACCGTTGCACTTTTCACAAATTGTGATCCCAAAGAGCCTGCAGTTTTGAAGGTTTTTGTTCGTTCGTCGACTAACCAATTAATCAATGGTGCAAAAGTTATTGTTATTGGTGATCAGCAATCAAATCCTCCAACATTGGAATTTGTAGATACATCATTTACCAATAGTTCAGGATTCTCAGTTGTAGATATGGATCAATACTTTTCAACCTCCGGTGATGAAAACACAACTGGTTATTTTGATATCATTATTAAGTACAACAACAAAGTTGCAAACGGATATACGCGTTGTCGCGTTCATACAACTTCAGTAGAAACCATTTATTTACCAAATTAATAGATAATGAAAAAGATTCTGATAGTACTTATTGCAATAACCGCTTTTACAACATTAAATTCTTGTAGAAAGAAAAAGGACACCATTGCTAACATTTATGTTCGCGATGAGAATGATGAGGTTGTGGGCAGTGCGATGGTTGTTTTGTATGGAACTAATACTGCAGGAACTCCTCAGCAAGTTGCAGTTTTCGATACGGCCTACACAAACTCTTCAGGTTTGGCTTCATTTAATTATAACGATTTGTACCAATTAGGTCAGGCAGGAGTGGCTGTGCTGGATATCAAAGCGCAGAAACAAAATCGAGTCGGTCAAGGAATTATCAAGATTGAAGCTGAAAAAGTAAACGAGGAAACGGTATTTATAAACCCGTAATTAAGCTCGAATTTGTTTTTTGTATGAATTGAATACAAAAAATTCAATTTCGTCTTTCCAAATGGATGCATTATCGACTTGAGTGAAATCTAAGAAGTATTCTAGAAAATCAAAAAAATCGGTTGATTGTATCAAATCATTAACTTCGATTCCGTCGTTATTTCTTTGTATTATATTCAAGATTTTATTGATATGTAACACATCAATCTGATATGAAGTTAGGTAACTCAGCGAATCTTTTTTAATTTCAGCAACTAACTCGGCGCGATCATCATTCGAGTTAAACATTAAGGATTTTAAATGTACTAGTTCCATATTTTTAAATTTTATAGAACAAATTTCGGAACGAAGAACGTAAACAATTTACGATTTACTTTTCTTTTTATCTTTGGTTTAAAATAAGGCTCGAATCACTAACTTTGTGACCTATGTCTGAAGACAATAATATGTCCTTCCTCCAACATTTAGAGGAACTACGTTGGAGACTTGTTCGAGCCGCTATTGCTGTCATCATTGCGGGAATTGTAATTTGGATATATCAAGTTGATATAATTGAAAATGTATTCTTGGCAATGGCACAGGATGACTTCATCACCTTTAAATACTTGTGTAAATATTTTGGAATCTGTTCTGAAAAACTGAATGTTAATTTTCAAAGTATGACAGTCTCCGGTCAATTTTCCTACGCTTTAATGATGAGTATCGTAGGTGGAGCTATTGTGTCCTTCCCATTTATTTTTTATCAACTTTGGGCATTCGTTAAGCCTGGATTGAAATTTAATGAAAAAAAAATGGCTCGAGGTATCGTATTTTATGTGAGTATGCTCTTTTTCAGCGGAATACTTTTTGGCTATTTTGTCGTTGCTCCCATGAGCATTCAGTTTTTTGGAACTTTTCAAATGAGCAAACGAATAGAAAATATTTATACAATCGATTCTTATATGAGCACGATTATTTCAACTGTTTTTTACACTGGATTATTTTTTCTTTTACCCATTGTTACCTATTTTCTAACTAAAGTCGGTTTGTTTGACTCAGCCTTTCTCAAAAAGTATAGGCGACATGCGATAGTTATTATTCTAATCCTTTCTGCGGTTATTACTCCTCCCGATTGGATTACACAAATTATTGTTTCACTACCTTTACTTTTTCTATACGAGGTTGGAATTTTGGTCGCAATTCGAGTCGAGAAAAATCAACTTAAAGCCAAAAACTCCTAAAAATGAGGGTTAGTTTTATTGTTACTGCTCTCCTTTTAATCATTAAAACGGGGCTATTTGCTCAACAAACACATGTTTATGGCCATGTAATCGATGCAGAAACGGGCTTTGGGTTTCCTTTTGTGAAAGTGCAATTTATGAACTCTAAAATTGGAGCAATTACTGATTCGCTCGGGAATTATAGTATTAAAACTTATTATGCTACTGATTCACTTATGTTTATGTTTCCTGGTTATAAATTGACATCAGTCAAAGTTAATCGGGATCAGCAGCAGGAAATAAATGTAACTCTTGAAACGCGAGCTAATTTGCACAAAGAGGTTATCATTCGACCACCGGATGAGCCTTTTGCTATTAAACTCCATAAACGAGTTATAGCCAACAAATCAATTAATAATAAGGAGAAGTTAGAGGCTTACGAATATGAAGCCTACAATAAAATTCAATTAGATCTCAATAATTTGGGGGATAAGTTTACCAAAAATGGAGTTGTTAAACGTCTCGATTTAATCATGAATTACTTGGATTCTACAGATGAAGGACGTGCATTTCTACCTGTCATTTTAAGTGAAAATGTTTCCGATTTTTACTTTAAAAATAAACCAAAACTGAAAAAAGAAATTGTTAAAGCCACAAAGGTTTCGGGTATTGAGAATTTACAAATGAATCAATATTTAGGTGACATGTATTTGGATATCAATATTTACGACAATATCTATGATATGTTTTTTAAATCATTTATCAGTCCGCTGTCAATTTACGCCCGCGGTTATTATCATTTTTACGTTGAGGATTCGACCTTTATCGGTAAAAATTGGTGCTATAGAATGCGTTTTAAACCGAAAAGAACCGGTGATTTGACCTTTTCAGGCGAAATGTGGATTCACGACACAACCTATGCGATTAAACGATTCATTGCGAATATCTCACCTGACGCCAATTTAAATTACATACAAGATTTTTATTTTGAGCAAGATTTTGAACAGGTGGAAAAAGAAGTTTGGATGATGACCAAAGAGAAACTAATCGCAGACATTCGCTTGACGGAAAAAACGAAAGTCTATGGTTTGTTTGGTCGAAAAACGAGTAGTCGACGCTATTTTAAAATCAACGAAAAGCGAGAACCGGAATTTTACAAAGGCGACAATACCGTATAAATTTTAGATAGCGCAAAATTGATAAGCGACTCGTATTGGCAAACAATGCGCCACTCAGCTTTATCAAAGCAAGAAGAAAAAATCAATGAAATGATTGATTCGTTGCAAAAAAATCGTTTTTTCAACACGATGAAAAATGTTACCTACTTAGCTTCAACTGGATACTTTCCTATTGGAAAAATAGAGTTGGGAAGTATCGCATCTTTTGTAGCATTTAATCCTGTTGAAAAATTACGACTAGCCTTCGCCTTGCGCACATCCAACGCATTCTCGAAAAGAATTGAATTTGGTGGCAGAATTGCATACGGATTTGGCGATCAAAAAATTAAATATGGAGCGACGATTCGCTACAATGTTACTCCAAAAAAGCGTGGACTTCTCAGTTCGTATTACAGTTACGACATTGAACAAATTGGTGTTTCGAGTAGTGCCTTGTCCATGGGAAACACTTTTACAACCGTATTGAGCACAGCACCATTTGACAAATTAACGTTTGTAACCAAAGCAGGATTAAGTTTTGAAAAAGATATCAAAAAGGATTTTGTAGCGTTTAGTGGATTTGAACTTAAAGAACTTACCCCTCTGGGTCTTGCCAACTACAAACGAGTAATAAATGGGGATACAAATATGATTGCAAAAATCAGAACGGCAGAAATAACAGCTCGAATTCGTTGGGCGAAGGATGAAGAGTTTATCTCTGGAAACTTAGACCGAACTGCCATGACATGCACCAATCCGATTATTTCTCTGCAAGGTGTTTTTGGAATCAAGGGATTATTTGGTAGTGAATATTCCTATCAGAAATTGGAATTTCAAATTGAACATTACCGACAACTAGGAGTTTTAGGTCGTATGTATTATGGTGGAACTTTGGGTTACATTTTCGGAACAACAGCCTATCCCTTTCTGAAAGCGGTTCCGGGGAATCAATCGTTGTATTTGATGTCAAGTGCTTTTAATAAACTTAATTTCTTGGAGTTTGTCACAGATAAATATGCGAGCGCTTTCATTGAAAATCAGTGGGAAGGATTATTTTTTGATCGAATTCCTTTGGTTAAGAAATTGAAATTACGCTTGGTGACAACTGGAAAGATTGCAATTGGTGAAATCAACGAACGCCATCAAAAAGAAATGTTACTCCCTTCGTTTATAAAACATTTTAACGGAATACCTTATGCCGAGACGAGTATTGGAATTGAGAATATTTTAAAAGTAATTCGTGTGGATTTAGTTTGGAGGATGACACATTTAGATTCGGGAATGAATCCACTTGGGGTTCGGGCGAAATTGGCGTTTAATTTTTAGTATCTTCGACAAATCAAATGAAGCTTTATACGGAAAATATTCGAAAAACTTATCGTGGAAGAGCCGTTGTAAATGGTGTTTCTGTTGAGGTCAACCAAGGTGAAATTGTTGGATTACTTGGCCCAAATGGAGCCGGAAAAACAACATCTTTTTACATGATTGTTGGGTTGGTTAGACCTGACGAAGGGAAGGTCTTTTTGGATGACGTTGAAATTACCAAAGCTCCCATGTACAAACGAGCACAAATGGGAATTGGTTACCTTCCTCAGGAAGTCTCTGTTTTTCGAAAGTTGAGTGTGGAGGACAACATCATGGCCATTTTGGAGATGACCGAACTTACAAAACCTCAACGACAGGAAAAATTGGAGCGTTTGCTTGAGGAATTTCATTTGACTCATGTACGAAAGAATTTAGGAAATCGTCTTTCAGGAGGAGAAAAACGTCGAACGGAAATCGCTCGTGCCTTGGCGACGGATCCGAAGTTTGTTTTACTCGATGAGCCATTCGCTGGTGTCGACCCTATTGCTGTCGAAGATATCCAAGCTATCGTTTCTGAGCTTAAAAATAGAAATATTGGTATTTTAATCACAGATCACAATGTTCAAGAAACGCTTTCCATCACGGATCGAGCATATCTTCTTTTTGAAGGAAGTATTTTAAAATCCGGAACGGCAGAAGAATTAGCTTCCGATGAACAAGTTCGACGTGTTTATTTGGGGCAAAATTTTGTATTAAGGAAATAGAGATTTCATTTTCTCTTTCAGTCAACAATGAACTGTGCTTTGCTTTCCAATGCCAGATAAAGTAAACACTAGAAAACAATTATACCTTTCATGTATAACTCATTGGTCTTTTAACGGTCATATGGAATAGACTTCTTTGCTAACTCCGGGTGGTCGCCACGTTACTGGGTTGCTTGCTTTGTAGGTGCGAAATTTGTTTGCTAAGCTATTTCATTAATTATTTAGGGCTTGCTGAAAAACTCGAACCTATTGATTTATAGCAATATAAAGCAGTAATTGAGATTACAAGCGCAAGGTTTTCGAGTTGTTTTCTGGAAAAAACGTGCATCTCGATTTTT
>JBIIVA010000066.1:0-12356 GCA_044339705.1 Crocinitomicaceae bacterium | reverse complement strand
ACATGAGCGTTGAAGAAAGAAGTAAGATTTTAGTGAAACTTTCAGAGGGTATTGAAAAAAGAATGGATGAATTTGTGGTGGCTGAAAGCAAGGACAATGGAAAACCAATCTCACTTGCTCGACACGTTGATATCCCAAGAGCTGTTTCAAATTTTCATTTTTTCGCGACGGCTATTTTGCATTTTGCCTCTGAATCGCATTACATGGAAGGAGTTGGAGTGAATTATACCACTCGAAAACCTATTGGAATCGTAGGATGCATTTCCCCGTGGAATTTGCCACTTTATCTTTTTTCATGGAAAATTGCTCCTGCTTTGGCAGCTGGAAATTGTGTCATTGCAAAACCATCTGAAATTACCCCATACACTGCATATTTATTAGGGAAAGTTGCTCAAGAAGCAGGACTACCGAATGGTGTTTTGAATATTCTTCACGGAATAGGACCCAAAGTTGGAGATGCCATTGTCAAACATCCGAAAATCAAAGCAATATCATTTACAGGAGGCACAAAAACAGGAGAATACATAGCCCGAACAGCAGGACCCATGTTTAAAAAACTTTCGCTTGAACTTGGTGGAAAGAATCCAAATATCATTTTTGCAGACTGTGATTTTGATGATATGCTCAGCACAACCATTCGCTCCTCTTTTGCCAATCAAGGACAAATTTGCTTATGTGGTTCACGCATTTTTATTGAAAAATCGCTCTATCCAAAATTCAAAGAAGCATTTGTCGAAAAAGTGTCTAAGTCGAAAGTTTCTTTTCCCGAAGATCCAAAGGCAAATCTTGGGGCCGTTGTTTCTGAATCACACATGGAAAAAATCCTTTCCTACGTTGAATTAGCCAAACAAGAAGGAGGATCGGTATTGACTGGGGGGAAACGCAAAATTCTTGATGCTCCTTATGACAAAGGCTTCTACATTGAACCAACGGTTATTGAAGGATTGTCATTCGATTGCCGTACAAATCAAGAAGAAATTTTTGGTCCAGTTGTAACCATAACTCCTTTTGAAACTGAGGAAGAAGCGCTCATGATGGCCAATTCAACGCAATATGGCTTGGCAGGAACCATTTGGACATCCGATTTAAAAAGAGCACATCGTGTCGCCGACCAACTCCAATCAGGAATTGCATGGATTAATTCTTGGCTTGTTCGGGATCTTAGAACGCCATTTGGAGGGGTGAAAGCATCCGGTGTTGGAAGAGAAGGAGGCTGGGAGGGATTGCGATTTTTCACGGAAGCAAAAAACATTTTCATTAAATACTAAACATGCGACTTTTACTCATTTTTTTGAGCATTGGTTTATTCTGCAATGCCCAACTCAAACCGATTTTATTGCAGGTCAAAAAAGACACCATTCTTCAATGGAATTATCATTTTGGAGATGAATTTTACGGTGATAATTTAGATCTCAGCAAATGGTATAATGGCTATCCTTGGGGCGGACTTTTAATCGACCAACGCATTTATTCTGCTCCTGAAATGACTAAACAAAAAGATGGTATTTTACATCTTGGAGCCGACAGTACCAGTGAATGGCGAAAATTTCAAGAATGGATGCTCGTTCCGGAAATTGCCAAAAAACATGGAGTAGAGATCAGAAATGGAGCCATGCAATTAGATTATTTGACCTCTTGTTTATGGAGCAAAAAAGAGTTTAAATACGGCTACTTTGAATGTCGTTGCAAAGCACCTGAAGGTAAAGGACTTTGGCCAGCATTTTGGCTCTATGGTCAAAACCAAAAAGATGAAATAGACTTCATGGAAATGAAGGGTGAAAGGCGATTTGATACCCATGTAGATATCCATTGCCCAGATGAATGCGATAAAACACCTGGTATATTTGGTATTAAAAAAGATTGGGGCGGTTGGGTTAAAATGCGCGAAGAATTAACGAATAATTGGGTTGTTTTCTCAGGCGTTTGGCTTCCAAATTCATTAACTTATTATGTAAACGGAGTTCCAGTTTCTCATTTTGACGGAGATTTTGCAACACCAATGAATGTGATTGCCAATTTATCCGTAGCGCGAGATAATGGCCCTTTCAATCCAGGCCCCAATAAGAAAACGGTTTTCCCGAGCGAGTTTTTAGTAGATTACATTCGTGTTTGGAAACCAACGAATGACCCCGCTGAGAAAGAGGCTGAAAAATGGGTAATTCCGAGAAATTATGCGGTTAACACTCCGATGAATGCCACAGCAAAAATCAAACGGAAGGTGAGGCATGTTTATTCAAAAAAGCATTTGAAGAATGAAACTGGTTTTATTTCGTTGGTACCCTCTAGCAATCTTGTTTACCAATTGCAAGTTAATGGAGCGTCATTCGATGAAATAATTGTAGAAATTGATGATCAAAAAAACAAACCAAAACGTATTTCAACTGACTCTAAAACGATTGATTTTTCAGGTTTGCCTACAGGTAAATATGTTTTAACGATTCAAGTTGAAAATTTAAAAACTCAAGTTTCGGTTGATTTGTAGGGAAATGAAAACAGTAATTTATCAAGTTAATTGATGGATTGATTCAATCAAAAACCAAAACACCTAACTCATTATCGACTCTCAATTCAACTTGTTTTCCAAAAATTAATGCTCGATTGTCATCGATATGACCAGCCGGAAAGTCGAAACAAATCGGAATTTTTTTGAATACAAAATGTTGAAGAATAATTTCTTCGACTGACATTCCAAAAGGAATTGTAGTATCTTCCAAATCGGTCATTCCGCCAATAACAAGACCTTTGATTTTATCCAAAGCACCGCATTTTTTCAAAGCAAAAAACATCCGATCTAAGTGATAATAATGCTCAGCTAAATCCTCTAAAAATAAGATTGAATCTTCAAAGTCGAACTCATCATCTGTGCCGATTAAACTATAAATAATACTTAAATTTCCACCGATTAATTTACCTTTTGCAGCTCCCTGTCTATTTTCAGGATTAAATGGACTTTTGATTTGATAAGACTTCCCTGTTAGTGCTGCCAAGAGCGTTTCAAATGTCTCAGGAGAGTTCTTTTCAAAGTTCAATGACATTGTCCCGTGAATCGATTGCACACCTAAGTTGTAAAGACGGTGATGAAAAACAGTAATATCACTGAAACCTATCAACCATTTTGGTTCACGCAACATGCTGGCCCAACGAATTCCGTCAAGTATGCGGACGCACCCGTAACCGCCTCTTGCACAAATTATTGCTTTCACTTCAGAGTGATCAATTCCATACTGTAAATCGGACATCCGTTCCTCATCCGTTCCCGAAAAATAGTTGTATTGACCAAAACAATGCTTGCTAATTTCAACACGAAATCCATGGCTTGTGAAAAAATCACGCGTGTAAAAAACAGGTTCTTCATCGATTGCTTTGGCTGGAGCGGTTATATAAATTAAATCTCCTTTATTCAGAGGTTTTGGCACAATCATTTATTACTTCGTTGAAATATTATTTCTGCAATTAAAAAATCAAAAGGAGTTGTCAACTTAATGTTCTCCTCATTACTTTCTACTAAGTGAACCTTGTAGCCAAGTTCCTCAACTAGGCAGGCATCATCGGTTACTTGTTCATGATAAGCTTGTTCATAAGCCTTCCGGAGCACATCTGCCTGAAAGCACTGAGGTGTATGTACCAATCGATAATGTGATCGATCGACGGCATTCGTTGCTTCTTCAGTTGTCTTGCGAAGCGACTCTTTTAACTTAAGAACAGGCACCACTGCCTCATTTTTATTCAGAGCTGAAAAACAGCGATCTAAAGTTTCAAAACTAATAAATGGGCGGACACCATCATGCACGGCAATGTAGGAGCCGGAACAACGTTTTAAAGCATTTTGAATGGAATGGTAACGTTCTTCACCTCCATTTACCACAATATGAGGGACGCGACAATAGTATTTGTCAATGACTGTTTCCCAATATCCTCGCCATTCATTCGGTAATGTGAGGATGATTTCAATCGTTGGATCATATTTATAAAAAAGTTCCAAGGTGTGGACTAAAACGGGTTTGCCTCCTAGTACTAAAAATTGTTTCGGTAAATCGCTTCCCATTCTTTTACCTAATCCACCAGCAGTAATAATTACGGATTTTTGCATCTAATTTCAAAAATACGAATTACATACTCATAATTTTTGTGTTTTTTAAAAATGTTTGAGTTTAATCACAAGATGTTTCTTTAAAACAAAAGAACTCGGAATTTTACTCCTTAGCATAGAAAGAATTACTTTTCTCATTACATATTAACTGTTGGAGTAATCTTATTTGATTTGGGAACTGTAAATGTGAAAAAATCAAGTTTTTACCACTTAATGGAAATCTTACCCATTGATTGACCTTCCTCGAGAATTTTATGGGCTTTGGCTAATTCAGTATAGTTGTACGAACCTCCACAAACAACGCGGATCTCTCCTTTTTTATGTAAATCAATTACATCACTCAAGCACTTTTGAATCAAATGCTGTCGATTGTCTGCAATTTTAAGCATATTTACACCCAAGATATTCTTGGATTGCATCATGAATTTCACAGGTATGAAAACACCCATCTTGCGGAGAAAATTCAAAGTCGATAAAATTCCAAATTTACCTCCAATCATCTCTGATCCGCCAAAAAGAAATAATCTGCCTCCTGAATTCAATAATGCTAAGTCTTTCTTAGTAGTTGATCCCCCAACAGCATTAAAACTAACATCAAGATGATTGCCAAGCAAAATTCTTTTAACTTCGTCAGCGTAATCGACTCTATTGTAGTTTACAGCGTAATCCGCACCAAGACTAAGAACGGTATTTATTTTCTCATCATGTCCTACTTTACCTATAACAACTGCACCTTTTCGTTTGCACAATTGAATCAGTATGCTTCCCACTCCACCGGCAGCCGCGTGAACAAGAACGTTATCTCCTTTTTGAATTGGTGCTAAAACATCCGACATGTAGTAAGCAGTTACAGCTTGAGTGCATAATGCTAATGCTGTTTCAAAGGGAATTTCTCCAATTTCTGCGATTGCGATCTTTTTTGTAATGACATGTCTGCCGTACCCACCAAATCGACAAAAACCTATTATGCGTTTCCCAATTAAATTTGAATCAACCTTCGAACCAACTTCAATGATTTTCCCAACAACCTCATAACCAATCACACATGGGAATGGTGGTGCTTCTCGGTAAAGACCATTGCGAGCCATGACATCTGCATAATTCAATCCAAATGCTTCACTTTCAATTAATACTTCATCTGATTCCAAAGAACGCAAAGTTGTTTTTCGCAGTTCAAAGGCATTTTCGGGTTTTCCTTTTTTATGAAGGAACAAGGCTTCAGATTGAAACATGATTTAAAATCGAGCTGTAATTCCACCCATGACTTGAATGGGTTGGACGGGATAATTGTACCAACGATAATAGCGCTGACTTGCCAAATTATTCACTTGTAAGAAAGCAGAAATGCGTTTATTGTAGCGATACTCCAATCCAAGATTAATATCAGCGATGAATCCTAAATTTTGATAATACTGATTATTCTCTTCAAATACATTTTTTCCAGGTCCAAAAACTTGTGCCTTTCTACCACCTTCGAGATTGGCATCAAAATTTAACAAAAACTTATCATACAAATTGTAAGACCCTCTCAATAGAAATTGGAAATTTGGAAGATTCCAGGCAAAGGCTTGATTTTTTGTTTCGTACGAGAAATATCTGGCGATTGCGTCAACTTTGATTTTTTCATTTAGCTGATAGGCAAGACTTCCTTCCACTTTGGTTAAATTCATCGTGTCGAAAACTACACCAAATTTATTCCCAACCGAATGTAAAGTGTCGGTAACGAAAAGCGCTTTGTTCATCACTTTGGCAAAGCTAGCATTCACGTTAAAGCTAATCTTTTTGGTGATGGTTCCTTTGAAACCTCCGAAGATGTCATAAGGCGTATTTTCATTTGCCAATCGAGTATTTACCAACATGAACTGATTTTCATCCGAAAGGGAACGAAATGAAGTTTGTTTCAGGCCGCCACGAATACCTAAGAACGGAATGAATATATCATTGAAAAGCGAATATTTGAACTCCGCTTGTGGGAAAACATAAGCCTTTGCCTTATCGTGAATGTCAATCGAAACATTAACTCCAACTTCTGCTTTGAGTTTATCATTGAACATCTGGGTCAACACGCCCGGTTGTAGGTCAATAATCGTATTGTTATAAACCAACCCGGAATCAATTGCAGTTAAAACAGAGTCCCTAATACCATAGCGATATCCGTTGTATCTGACGCCCAACTTAGCGTAAAATGTTTCCGAACGATATTTGTACCACCCTTTTGTGTTGAAATGAAAATTGTGTTCTTGCGTTTTCCACTCAGAAAGTGAATCGATAACTGGTTTTTTGGTCGTCAAGTAATTATACCCGGCACCAAACATCAAATTCAATGTTGAAGTGTCACCACGGTTAGCGACGAACTCGAAATCTCCACCAACTTGGTGGAAACGCTGTGAGATTGAGTCAGCCGAGATTGAGTCCACTGGAATTCCGTAATAGTGGAATCCATTGTTTTTGTAATTCAAATCTCCTGATAGGGTGTAATTACTTTCAATAATTTTTCCAAATGCGTTGAAATTAGTTCGGTCAAATTGAGCTGGGGCATAAGTTACTTTTTCCCGGTTTTTAACATCTCCAAATGAACTCAAGTGCTTTGCATTGAAGCCATAGAGGTTGTTTCTGGATCGAGTTGAGTTGAAGTATAGTTCACCCAAAGGCATAATCGTTGAACCCACGCCAACTTTAGCGTAAAAAGGATAAAGTGGCTTTAATTTTTCACTAGTTTCGACTGTTGCCGCTTGAATGGTGTCCAATTCTATTTTTGTTGGTTGACGAAAAACCAGCATGGGGTAGGAGGGAACGTTAGTTTGTTTAATCGTATCAATTATTTTTGGAAACTCCAATATTCTTGAAGCCGGTTCGACATCTCGACTTCCTTTTCCAATAACATCAATAACATCGTTCTGCCCGAAAAGTGCGAATAAATTAAAAACGAACCCGAGCAAAATTGTATGTCTCATTTTATTCACCATTAATTTCTATTTTTCGATCGGGATCCGGTTCTTCAATTACCGGTGGATTTTTCAGTTGCATCAATTCATCCCACATATCATTGGCATCTCCTAAAATACCATCATCTTGAATGGGGTAGAAGTCAATTACGGATTTCAACGTTTGTTCAGCTTGGAATAAGTCATCATTTAAAATATGAATTCTTGTTTGAAGCATCAAACCTTTAGCAACCCAATAATTGTAGCTTGGTTTCATTTTAATCAGTGCCTTGATCTCCGTTTCGGCTTGTCCAAATTGGTTTTGATTGAAATAAATTTGAGCGAGTGTAAATTTAGCTTCTGACCCAATAGCTGTTGTTGTGTTTTTCACTAAATATTCAAGGGAAGGAACGGCCTCTGTAAACTGGTTCAACTTATAAAGTGACATTCCTTTGGAGTATTCACCTTCAACTTTATGTTGTGTGCTTAAGGATGGTGTTTCCAGAATAAATTTGGCGTAATTCAATGCTTTGTTGTAATCCTCTGTTAAATAGGCGCAACGCATTACGCCAAGACGAGCATTGAAAATATTGGCAGGTTTTGTTGCTAAGTTGTCGAACTTCTCATAGTATTTTAGAGCTTTCGTGTAGTTTTCGTGCGTGTAGTAGTATGCTGCAGTTCTTGCTGCCGCAGATTCTGAAAAATTGGTAGTTGGTGTTTCTAAATATTTTTCGAAATACTCAACCGATTTCAAGGTATCCTTTTGTTTGAAATAGCTGTTCCCGAGGTAATAATACGTTTCGTTAACAAATCTACCGGTTGGAAAACGAGTCAAGTAAGTTTCAAACTTTCCAATCGCATCTGAATAGGAGCTATCCATGTAACTTTGAAAAGCCGGCGTGAAAAATAAGTTCTCTTTTTCGTCCGCTGAAACATTCGCACAAGCATAACGATCCGCTAATTCTGATGCCTTTTCAGGTTGTTTTTTAGCGGCATAAACATCTATCAATCCCTTGACTGTTTCTTCACAAATGTCGCGAACGTTTTCGTATTGATTTAAAATTTTCAGATACTCCGTCTCAGCTTGGTTGTAGTCCCATTTTTTATAGTGTAAATCGGCAATGCTCAATCTGGCATCAATTACCAAACTAGATTTTGGGAAATCAATGATAAACTGTTTGAAAATGGCCAGCGCTTCATCGTAATTGGCTTGTCCGACATGAGCGCGACCTAAGTCATAAGTTGCATTCATGACGTATTTTGACTTTTTATATTTTGTTACAAGCTCAGTCAGGTTTTTGATGTTTTCTTGAGGTTGGTTGTTGTATCCGTATGATTTTGCAAGGTAGTAAAGTGCCTTATCGTTCAAACTCGTATTCATTCTTAATGCTTCCGAATAAAATTGAATAGCAAGGTCATTTTTCTCCGTTGTGTAGTATCCGTCTGCTACTCGGAAATAAGCGTCAAGTTTCTTTTCTGTGTTTTTTGGATTGGATTGTAGGTAAATCCTGAAAATTTTAATGGCTTCTTCCGTTTCTTCTTTTTTCAAATGAGCATATCCCATGTTGTAATAGGCATCCACTTTTTCAGAAAGCGCGTCGGAGGCCGGTGAATTGATAAAGTCGCGATAAGTTACAATCGCTTCAGTCATGTCATTATTTCGAAAATAAATGTCAGCCATCCAGTATTTAGAAAGTGCAACTAATTTTGGATCTAATGGATAGCGATCAACCAACTTAAAGGCATTCAATGCCTCTTCGTTATTATTCTTTTGAAACAGTTCTACACCATAATTAAAAGCAACCGTTTGATAAACGCGTTTGAGCCGCGCGTCTTTATTTGGAAGTTTGTCAAGTGATTCCAAGGCTTTTGCATAATTACTTGTTGAGGTGTATACATTTACGAGGTATTGGAAAACATCCTCTTTTCGTTTGGAATTCGGGTATTTTGTCAAGTAATTTTCAAATGCACGCACCGATTCATCGTACGGATTGATATCTACCTTAAACGAAATGACTGAAAAGTTATATAGTGCATCTTCTTGGATTTCAGGAATTTTAGTCATTTCTGATGCTCGTTCGAATGCACTTCTTGCTGGTAATAGTTTATCCAAGTTTTGATAGCATTCTGCTATGTGATAAAGCGCGATTTGGCCTAAACTATCATCAACCCGTGTTACTTTGTCAAAAGAACGGATTGCTTTTTCGTAGTTTTTTGTTTGATAGTGAGCATAACCTAATTCGTAGGCATCATCTCGTGTTGGTTTCTTTTTTGTTTGGTATTGCTCTAAGAACTCTATCGCTTTTTCGTAGTTACCGAGTTTATAGTGTGCGTTTCCAATAATATGTTGAATATCATATTCGTTGTCTAAAAAGTCGCATTTCAAAACAGTTGGCGAAAAGTCAACAACATCTTGATATCGTTTCTGCTTGTGATAGATTTGAGCGATGTAATAAGGAACAACACCACAGAATGTAGAATCTTGTTTTAATTTTAGGAATCCCTCGAGTGCTACTTGAAGCGAATTTTTTAGATAACTCAAATGTGAGTAGAAATAAAGACTTGGGGAGGAATATTGGCTTTTCCCATCTTTTGCATCTCGAAAGGAATTGAAAGCGGTTTCCTTATCCCCATTTTGATAAGAGGAATAACCAAGTTTGAAATGAAACTCGTCTCTTTGACTTGAATCTAGCTCCTTTATTTTTACTTTTTCAAACCACTTTTGAGCATTTTCGAAATCCTCCTTTTGAAAAAAATATTTTCCTATGCGAAAACCTATTTGATTTCTGTAAATATTTTCAGGAAAACGTTTATTAAAAGATTCTAAAAGCGAAATGGCATCGTTATTATATAATTCAAGAGCAGAAAGCCCTTCATAATATAGTGCCTTTACGAATAGTGGATCATTTTCGTTTTTGTTTTTTTCAATGAACGATCTGAATTCTTTTCGTGCTGCACTAAACTGTGCCTTTTCAAAAAGTTCTTCAGCGCGAAAAAAATCGACATAATCACTCGCGTATTTTTCTGTTTCTTGCGCGAAGAAGAACAGGGGAGAAAAGGAAAAAAGAAAAATTAATTGTTTAAGCATAATTTGTCGTTTGTAAAATTAAAAACCAAGAATCGCTCGCGTTATTCATCATTTAAAAGTTTTAAACCCGCATTTGTTAAGATAAAATTGTTTTTCACCTGCTGGAAATCCAACTGATTGCTGAAATTTGTCAAAAACAAATAAAAGTGTCCAAAGTAATTAGTATCTCGAACGCTCAAATTTATCAACAGGAAAAGCTTATTTTAAAAAACGTTTGGCTTGAATTAGAAGCTACCGAATTCGCTTACTTGATAGGTAAAACAGGAAGTGGGAAAAGTAGTCTTTTAAAGACCATTTATGGTGAACTTTTCTTAAAAGAGGGAGAGGGAATGGTAGCTGGATACAACTTACGTCGAATTAACAGGAAAGAAGTTCCTTTTTTAAGAAGAAAAATTGGAATCGTTTTTCAAGATTTCCAATTATTAACGGATCGAAGTGTAATTCAAAACCTTTATTTTGTTCTGGGCGCAACTGGTTGGGTCGACAAAGAGCTCATTCATAAAAGAGCATTGAGCTGCCTTCAATTAGTTGGTGTTGAACAAAAGGCTAACTCGATGCCACATACCTTGTCAGGAGGTGAACAACAACGAGTATCAATTGCCAGGGCGTTACTAAACAAACCAGAGTTAATTTTAGCCGATGAACCGACAGGAAATTTAGATCCGGAAACATCCGAAGAAATCATGCAACTTCTAATAGCCATTGCAAAGGAGGAGAATACAGCGATTTTAATGGCTACTCATGATATGCAAATGGTTCAAAAATTTCCGGGGCGTGTGCTAAAAGTTTTGGATGGGGAGTTGAAGGAGTTGTAGCATTTTGTGGCAAGGCAATATGGCTTACACGCTTTTAGTGGTTCGTTGTTCTTGACTTTCTGGTTAGCCCCATTAATTGTCCAATTAAAAACGTGTCTGTATATGGATTTCCATCTTTTACTCTGAATTCAAAGGCAAAGTCTGATTTCATATATTTTCCTGTTACGCTAAATGTTTCTTCACAAAAATCAATAACAAAAACTCCCTCACCGCTGTCAATGTAACGGTTTCGGGCTTGGCGTTCGGGCCAACTTTCACGGGACAAATCATTTTTCTGGGGATTAGGGTTTCTCGCAAGGGCTTCTTGTGGTAAACGAAGTGTCGTTTTTGAATGGTGATCCTTTTTGACTTACAACAAACTCAGTTTTACTTTTTAGCTTTTTTACCTTCCAGTCGTATTCCACCGGTAATTTTTACCATATAAAAAAACTGTCGGTATACTAAGCCAGAAAAACGTATCGATTTATTATCAAAATCTGCGATTAAAAACGCGAAATACTTTTTATTCGAATACCCACCCATAATTCGAACATCATACCTCGGTGCCAATCCCAGAAAACCACGCGATTCATGATCCAATCGGTAAAACTTCGATTGAATGACTCCTCCAAGTCCAAACCAACCACAAAATTGCCAATTCTTAATGCGATTTACATAGGCATAACCAGGAATTAAACCGAAATCAAATGCAGAAAAACGTGTAGCAGCTGTTTTCGAGTTGTTTGGATCTTGCATCACCAGAGGAATGATACTTGAACCTGCATTATCTGCTCCGAATAGATTTATTGTTCCTTTCACATACCACGTTTGAACAGGTTTATTGTAATGAGCTCTTTTTCCGTGCAATCCTTTGATTTTGAATTCTTTGTTATTGAAATACCAAGCATTTAAGGCTAAATTCAGTGAACCTGTATTTGAAACAATTGAATTTGGTTTTTTTTCTGTCAACGTGCTATCCCAACGATTAGCATCTTGAATGGAGTACCCTAAAATCGATTTAAACTCAAAATCAAAATGGATTTTTTTTATGTCAAAATCAAAACCCAAATTATACTGTTTCGTTTCTCCGAATAATGCTCTGTTTCTAAAATATCCTAAAATGGGTAAGGCTGCTCTCACCGAAAACCACTTGTATGCAAATCCAATTCCAAGAAACGGTTTGTAATTGTTTTTATAGCTTAATTTATCAATCCCATTCGGAAAATCGTAATGCAAACTGAAGGGAGCCGTGTTGAATCCAATGTCGGAATAAATGACCTTGCTCCCATAAAAATCTTCCAAGAAAACGCTATCCTTTTGAGAAATTAATGAGCTGAAAAATAGGATAATAAATATGTTACTCAGTAATGTTTTCAAGACCTAAAATGAATGCGTAAACTTTCGCTATTTCTTTTCTTTCTGCACTTCGCCCAGAGCCGCCACCATGTCCGGCATCCATA
>JBIIVA010000065.1:0-12575 GCA_044339705.1 Crocinitomicaceae bacterium | reverse complement strand
CAATTCCAACATTACCCGAAGCATCCTCAAAAATTGGAGCAACTGTGCATGTTGCAGAAGTACCATTCGATTTTAAAATATAATTGGCTGAAGCACAGCCAACAGGTCCAGCTGGTCCCTGAGCGCCATTAGCACCATTACAAACATATTTGGTTAAAGAGGAATTAACTTCGCTAGGGTCTTCTAAGATTCCGTTATTGTTGTCATCATTTCCAAATTGTAACTTAACACCTCCAGCCGGGCAGTTTACACCAGCGGGCTCGGATGAAGATAGGATTAAACTTGATCCGCTTATACCTGTATTACAAAGAAAGTTCCATGTGTTAGTAGAAGTTGAATAAAAACTTAAGCATTCTAAGTCTGTATCATAAACGATAAGGCCGTTTGCAGGACTCGCAATGGCTAAACGCTGAGCCGTATTCATTCGCGGTATCAGCATACCTTTTGTAATGGATTCAACCTCGAGTACGCTGGAAGGATGTCCCGGAATGTTGCTAACATCGCTAATTCTGACATTAGACTGACAGAAAATAAAATAAGAAAAGGTAGAAAATAAAATAAATGCGCGGTATTTCATAAAAATCGGGTTTGAAATTCCGTCAAAATTGATTTTTTTGAATTGATTTAAAAAAAATAGAGAGGTGACAAAAAGGTTACTCGTTGTTTTGGATTTATATTTTGTTTAAATACAGGGATACAATTGGATTACAATTTACCCCTCATATTTATTTAAATAACACAATATCAGTAAATTAAAAACTATTTACTCAATTAAGTTTGAACTGTTAAAAATGTAAGTGCCATATAAAACTGAATATAATTAGCTATCTTTACGCAGTCAAAATTCACTTAACTTTTTCCCTGGCTTAGCATCATTTAGCCATATACATTTAATATACCATTTGCTTATTAGCCCTTTTTTTAAAAAATATTAACTCTTCTTTAATTATTGTTTTGAAATCATTTTTACTTATTAATTTAATTCTTATTTGTCATTTTGGATTGCTGGGTCAAACGCTTCGAATCAATGATTTAGAAGATTGGCTGGTAGAAAATGAATCTTCAAAGTCAGAGGTTATACTAGGTAACTTAATGCCGTTATTGAGGCAAGCTGAAAAACAAGATAATAGTAAGAATCAAATTTTAGTATTAAAAGCACTCGTTAAAATTTATTCCTATCGATTGAAGGATGTAGAATCCGCCTTAACTTGTGCAAGAAAGATTAAGCAAATTGCTCTAAAGAAAAAGAAATCAATCTACATGATTGATTACTACAACAAAATGGCAGAAATTTATTTTTTTGAGCGATTAGGCATCGAAAAATTCTATCAATATACGGACAGTGCCATTATTTATGGAAAAAAACATTTCCCGAATCATCCAATTCCGCTTTCCTATTCAAATTCAGCATTGAAATACCTGAATGAAAAAGATTACCCCAAGGCATTAAATATTTTCTATTCGCTTGGAAATTGGTCTGCCATTAACAAATCGGAACTTTATCAAAAGATCTACAGCAATATTGGAATCGCTCACATGCTCGCACAAAATTATGACTCCGTGGAAATTTATTTCAAAAAATCCTTGGATTTGTCTTTTCAAACTGAAACAAAAAATGATGATTTTATACGATTTTTAAACTTAGGAATTTTTTATCAAGAAACAAATCAAATACCTCAGGCTATGGAGTACCTCAAAAAGGCTGAGAACTTAATAAATTGTTCTGTACTCTTTTTTTACAAGAAAAAATTACCGCAAACCTATGCTGAATTGTATGAATCTCTTAAGCAGTTTCAAAAAGCCAATGAATATAGAAAATTAGAAATGTTGTACAATGACTCCATTCAATCGTTTAACTTAAGTGAACAAATTTCATCCTTTGAACACAAAGAGCGAGTCAAGAAACTTGAAAACAGCAATCAAATCTTAGAATTGGAAAAAATTGCCCTGAATCGTAAATCGATTATCTATGTATTCATGTTGATTACAATCATTATCGGAGGTCTTTTTATTTACGTCCATTTTAGAAATGAAAAGATCAAAGCACAATTACAAACAGAAAAAGAACAACTTGAGCGTATCAATATTGCATATGAAAAAGACTACGCAGAACGTGAAACGGCCTCTAAATCTATGATGTTGTTGGAAAAAGAAAACCTCATAATTTCCATTTTAACACGCTTAAAAAATGAAAAAGATAAATTTTCGGAAGGAGATAAGCCCCTACTAAATGAAATCATATCGGACTTAGATCGCTCGCTAAACAATAAACGCTGGATTGATTTTGAAATGCGCTTCAACAGAGTTCATCCGGAATTTTTAGAAAATTTGAAAGTAGACTTTCCAAGGCTTACGCAGAATGAAAAAAATTTATGTTGTTTTCTTTTATTAAACATGAGTTCTAAAGATATATGCGCAATAACTTATCAATCGCTTGAGAGCGTCAAAATGGCTCGCATACGTCTTCGTAAAAAACTGAATCTCACTAATACAAAACAAGACCTATCGGCATTCTTGGCGAATTACACGAACACCAGAAGATGATTTTTGGAGAAATCGTTTTGGATTTTGGGAATATTATTTTGGGAATTCCGAATTACTAACGATTAGCTCATAACGACTCCTCAACCCTTAACTCTCAACCCTTAACCCTCAACCCTCAATCCTCAATCCTCAATCCTCAACCCTTAACCCTCAACCCTTAACTCTCAACCCTAATCATCTCAGCCAAGCCCCTCACAAATTCCGGATGATCATTTGAGCTTGGAACCAACTGAACCTTTTCTCCTCCGTGTTCCTCAAAAATCTCCTGATACTCTGTGCCAATTTCGATAATGGTTTCCAAACAATCTGCCACAAAAGCCGGACTAAAAACCAATAATTTCTTTGCACCTTTTTTCGCCTGTTCTTCTATAATTTTGTCAGAGAACGGTGTCAACCATTTTTTGTCTAGGCGCGACTGAAAACAAACCGTATATCTGTTTTCAGGAATCCCGAGCTTTTCAGCAATTAAGCGCGTAGTGGCGTAACTTGTAGCTTTGTAGCAAAATTTATTTTTATCGTTTACTTCTGTTTCGCAAGGTTGTTCTCCACACAAATCTGTTCCTTCATAAACTTTGTCAACTTGTCG
The DNA here is from genome assembly GCA_044339705.1 of Crocinitomicaceae bacterium. Lineage (GTDB taxonomy): Bacteria > Bacteroidota > Bacteroidia > Flavobacteriales_D > Crocinitomicaceae > UBA952. The sequence continues at coordinate 9,445 of JBIIVA010000065.1, read as the reverse complement.
CTCAGGTAATCCATGATAGGAGAATAAAATATGATCGTATTCATCCAAATTAAACTCTTTCGCACGGTCGACAACTGAATGAATGTATCCTTCATTATCCCAAAATTGATTGATGATTTTTATTTCAGGAATTACCCACCACTTACGAATAATGTTCATTGCTTTTTCGATGGCTGACCCACTGGAAGCACTGGCATATTGAGGGAACAAGGGTAAAATGATGATTTGATCGTAATTCGCTAAGCGCATGCGTTCCAAAACGTTATCCATAGAAGGATTTTGATAGCGCATTGCCAATTCAATTGTTACGTTTTCCGATTTAAATTCCTCTATTAATTTGTTTTGGAGATTAACCGAATGTGTTATAAGCGGAGATATTCCTTTTCCATGTTCCCATAACTCTTTATAAACTTTGGCGGATTTGGGGGCTCGAAAAGGGACAATGATCCCGTTAACCAGAATTACCCGCGCCAACCAGGGAAGATCAATTACTCGAGGGTCGTTTAAAAACTCGGATAAATATGTTCTTACATCACTTGTTTTTGGACTATTTGGTGTTCCTAGTTGGATAAGTAAAACTCCTGTTTGTTTCATGCATTATATTATTGAAAATTACCTTAAAAACATTTCGAAATTTCGAAAGTTCAAAGTTATTGGTTATTCAATACAATCGAAATCAAAATTTTAAAAACAGCTGTGTTTCACAATAAAAAGTATTGAAAGAATAGTCAATTGTTCATTTTACGACCATTATTACAAATTATCCACTACGTTTCACTAAATTCGTTCCTTCAATTTTTTTAGTGGATGAAAAAAGTTCTTAAATATGGATATTTTTCCGTTTTACACATTCTAGCAGCAGTTGCAATTTTTTTGATTTTCACGGCATTGGCTGTAAAGTTCAAATGGACCAATAACAGTGGTGCAATTGATGAGAATAATCGCTATTTTTCTCAGATGGCTGATAAATATGATGATGAATTGAAAAGAGATTCCGTTGACATTGCCAAAAAAGAGTTTGAGTTCTTTCAAAAATTGGCGATAGTTGCAAAATACAAACCAGCCGACGCTAAAAGTATTTCCAAGGCCTATTACATATCGAAAGATCCAATAGTTGGATTGCGCATGATAGATGCATTTTCCATCATGATGAAAAACAACCAAGAGTTTCAAGAAGAAATTTCTTCCGTAAAGGGAGGAAAAGATCCATTATCAGTTTATGAATGGTCCAACTATCAGGTTTGGAAAGACCTTTGTAAGGTGGTTCGTAACGACAGATTTGCAATTGATTCAGTTTCTCGTTTAACCGGTGTTGAATCTCGATTAATTGTAATGTGTTTGATAGGGGAGCAAGTTCGAATGTTTAATTCGGGTCGTGAAAAATTTAAAAAATACGTTCTTCCTTTCAATCGCATTATGCTTCCAACCAACCGTGGTTATGGTGTTACGGGTATTTTGGAGCACACGGCATTACGAATTGAAAATACGGTTTTTAACAAAAAAAGTGAATTTTATGCAGGTGATTATTTTCAGAGTTGTATCAATGTTAACGATTCATTTCCAGAGTTAGTGAATGATTCGATCAAAGCTCACAAACACAAAACCATTCAACGGTTGATTCAACGAGGAGATCACTATTATTCTTACCTATATACAGCGTTCTTGTTGCGACAATTTCAAGCGCATTGGGAAAGAGACGGGTACACACTCGCAAATAGACCTGAAATTCTTGGATCTTTGTTCAATTTGGGTTACCAAAAAAGTAAGCCAAAGAAAAATCCAGTTGCAGGAGGCTCCACTTTTAAAGTTGGAGGTAAAGACTATACATTTGGTGGTTTGTGCTTTGAGTTCTATTACAGCGGTCAATTGCAGGATTTATTTCCAATAACTAGTCGTGCCTTTATCCCGGTAAAAGAACTTGAAAAGAAGAATAAAGAATGGATTGCTTCTATAAAGAAAAAAGTAGAAGAGGAGAATAAAAAGAAAGAAGAGGAAGAAAAAGCTAAAAAAGAGTCCGAAGGATTAGAAGAAAAGGAAGAGTCTCGTTAAACCAAACTAATCGTAGAGAAGGTACTTCTTTCGAATAGCCAAGAACTTTTCGATTCCCGGTTTCCAACTATCCCTGATTTCTTTCGCTGACCATCCTTTATACAATTGCTCTTTCAAAGTTTTTGTCCCTGCTAATCGGTTGAAAAATCCATTTTGATCAATAAGTACGGCAGAGTCACCGAGTAAGTCGCGAGCTTGTATTAAATAGTTCAAATTTATTTCATAAGATCGTTTATTTAAGGAGTTCGATAAGTCAAATCCAAAACATTTCTTGTTTTCATGAGGGGGGGTTTTTGCACCAGGTTTCGGTGTTGGAGTAAATTCAAATTCGGATTTTGGAAAACGAGGATGACCAAAAATTTCAAAAGGTTTTTCGGTTCCTCTTCCAACACTTACGGTAGTCGCTTCAAACAAACATAAACTGGGATAAAGAGTTATGGCAGTTTCTGATCTGAGATTGGGAGACGGCGCAACAGGTAAAGCATATTTCGTTTTGTGCGTATAATTTTTACATGGAATAATCCATAAATCACATTTCTTATTTCCCTCTAGCCAATTTTCTCCGTTAATCATCATTGCGTATTCACCGATCGTCATTCCGTAAACAATTGGAACAGGATGCATACCAACAAAAGATTTATGTTCAGTTTCTAAAATAGGTCCATCAACATAATGCCCATTCGGATTCGGACGATCTAAAACCACTACTTTTTTGTTTTGCTCGGCGCAGGCTTCCATCACGTAATGAAGGGTTGATATAAACGTGTAAAAGCGAACTCCAACATCTTGAATATCATAAACTACAATGTCCACATCCTCTAACTGGGAAGGAGTGGGTTTTTTATTATTTCCGTACAAGGAGACAAGAGGAATTCCTGTTTTTTCATCAATTGAGTGATCTACTTTTTCACCTGCATCTACATCTCCACGAAAGCCATGCTCTGGAGAAAAAACCTTTACAACGTTTAACTTCAATGCCAAAAGAGTGTCAACCAAATGAACTCCTTTTACAACCGAGGTTTGATTGCCAACAACAGCTATACGCTTGCCTTTTAATGAATCTGTAAATAAATGCAAACGATCAATCCCTAAAATTGGATTTTTTATCGTGGGAACAGAGATCGGTTTTGGAATTCGAAGTGTATCCTCTTCAATAATGATGGTTCCCACAATTCTATTCTCTCCATTTACATGTTGAGAACACGAAACGAGTAAAAAAATAAAAATTGTTTCCAGGCAAAGAAGCTTTCCGTATTTTTGAAACCAAATTAAAAGAAAATTGTCATTTGAATTTTTCATATCAAAACGCCTCATCCGAAATAATGTACAAGGTATAAAAGTTTCCAAACCAATCATACGTATATCTGTTATAAGTATTTCACTAGCAATTGTTGTTAACTTAATTACCGTCGCTATCGTAACCGGATTTCAAAATGAAGTACGAAGAAAAATTACGGGTTTCAACGCTCCATTATTCATTTCAAAATTGGGTACAACAAGCTTTTACGAATGTGATCCAATTTACAAAAATCAAACCGAAATAAATTATCTAAAAGAAATTAAAGGGATAACCTCAATCTATCCGGTTTGTTACAAGCCAGCACTTTTGCAATCTAGCAAATATCAAGATACCATTCAACTTGCCAGCGGGAAAGACTCCTTGGTTCAAAAACAGGAAATTGCTGGTATTGTAATGAAAGGTATTGATAAAAATTATGATTGGAGTTTTATTAAAAAACATTTAATCAGTGGTAAATTACCGAAGTACAATGTGGATGGGGTTAGTAATGAAATCGTAGTTTCCTCCAATGTTGCTCAGCGATTGAACTTTAAACTCAACGATGAAGTAATGACATTTTACGTGAAGGATCAGCCGATCTCGAAACGTTACAAAATTGCAGGTATTTACAATACTGGTTTGGAAGAATTTGATAAGAAGATTGTTTTTTGCGACATGCGAGAGGTTCAGCGTATCAGTGATTTTGGTATTTCGTCAGAAATCACAATAGATGATACGATTTCTAGTTCCGGTTGTATCCTCTTGCGCGCTGAAATTTCAGGAAATTCCAAGGATTTACTTTTCGACTGGGGGAGTGGGGTAGATCGTTTTTCAGGTATGCTTCTAAATCGACTAAAGGATACGACTATTCGTTTGGTTGTCAACAAAATTGATTATGCACGAAATGAGATTATTCCTCTTGATACTTCCTTCATTACTTTCAATTGCAATGGTAAACAAATTGCTGTCAATCGATTGAAAATAGACTCTGATGGGTTAATTTTTCGTGAGGAAGAAGGATCTGGATCTTTTTTGTTGTTTACGAATAGCGCAAAAATTAGAGTGACTCAACAAGCGGGAAAAGGAACTTTTTCAGAATTTGTTACAGGGTATGAAGTTCAAATCGATGAATGGGAAAATCTCAAAATAATTGAGGAAAGCTTGAAATCGGCGATTGAAATGAAGCCAACCAAACAGAATGAATTACTTCAAGTTCAAAACATCATCGAAAGTCAAAGTGATTTATTCGCTTGGCTCAGTTTTTTGGATTACAATGTGGCTATTATCATTATTTTGATGCTTCTAATTGGAGTAATTAATGTTGGTTCAGCTATGTTGGTATTAATTGTTGTACGAACCAATTTCATAGGAATTCTTAAGGCCTTGGGTTCAAGCAATTGGAGCATTCGAAAAATATTCTTGTTTCAAGCAGCTTATCTCATCTTGCGAGGAATGTTTTTAGGGAATTTAATTGGAATTTCATTGTGTTTAGTCCAAATGCAATTTGGCTTATTTACATTGGATCCAAGTATTTACTATCTAGAGAAAGTTCCCGTTGAGTTGACCTTTCTTAATTGGTTAATGATTAACCTCATAACCTTCATCGTTTGCATACTTTCACTTGTTATACCGAGCTACGTGGTTACGAGAATTAGTCCCACAAAAGCCATTCGATTCAATTAAATGGATGATTCATTTCAAGTTGGAGAACAGGTCAGTATTATTGATGAGACAGGTGTTTTCGTAATCAAAGAAATCCATCTTCAGAAAATGAAGATTGAAGATGAATTTGGGTTCGAACGAATAATCGAGTTGAGATCTGTAGTAAAGCGAAGAGCTATTAATAGTGATCGCGTTCAACAAAAAGATCAGTTTATCAATAATCAGTTGAAAGTTAATCCGAAGGTTTCTTCGCTGCCTGAGATAGACCTGCATATTGAGAGTCTCATACCGATTGATTCGCAAATGTCGGCTCACGAGAAATTTACACTTCAAATCAATCAATTTAAACGGTTTACCAATCAGATGATTCAGAGAAAAGTAACGAGGTTTAGAGTCATTCATGGTATTGGAGAAGGGAAATTGAAATCCGAAATTAGATCTCTGCTTCAAAATCGCGCGGGATTCACCATGCATGATTACCAAATCGCAAATGGAAAAGTGGGAGCCTCTATAATTGAAATGCAAGTAACGAAAGTTATACCATTTACATGAATTAGCTTTTTTCGATTTCATGGAACTTATTTTGTTTTAATTTTCACTACTTTTACCAACTAAAATTAGTTCAAATGAGTTATGATATTATTGTTCTTGGAAGTGGTCCCGGTGGTTATGTAGCGGCAATCCGAGCTTCTCAGTTAGGTTTAAAAACTGCAATTATTGAGAGAGAATCCTTAGGAGGGATCTGTTTGAATTGGGGTTGTATCCCAACGAAAGCTTTATTGAAGTCTGCAAATGTATTCGAGTATTTGTCGCATGCAGCTGATTATGGAATTACAGTTGGTAACGCATCGGCTGATTTCGGAGCGATGATAAAAAGAAGTCGGGATGTAGCAAATGGAATGAGTGCAGGAATTCAATTTTTGATGAAAAAGAACAAAATTGATGTCATTAAAGGAAGTGGAGTTCTGAAACCTGGAAAAAAAGTATTGGTTACAGACGAAAGTGGAGCAGCGACTGAGTACGCAGCATCGAAAGGGATTATCATCGCTACTGGAGCCCGTTCCCGAGAATTACCAAATCTTCCGCAAGATGGCGAGAAAATAATCGGTTATCGCCAGGCAATGACCTTATCCAAACAGCCGAAAAAATTGGTTGTTGTTGGTTCAGGAGCTATTGGGGTTGAGTTCGCTTATTTTTACAATGCTATTGGAACTGAAGTTACAATCGTTGAGTATTTACCAACCATCGTTCCAGTTGAAGATGAAGATGTTTCAAAGCAATTGGAGAAATCATTCAAAAAAGCAGGTATCAATGTCATGACGAATGCATCGGTAGAATCCGTTGATACTAAAGGAAACGGTTGTATAGTAACTGTTAAAACGGCAAAAGGGGAGGAGAAAATCGAAAGCGATGTGGTTCTTTCAGCAGTTGGAATTCAAGCGAATATTGAAAATATTGGTTTAGAAGAGGTTGGAATCATTGTTGATAAAGGTAGAGTTTTAGTAAATGATTATTATCAAACAAACATACCGGGATATTTTGCAATTGGAGATGTTGTTCCGGGACCTGCGTTAGCACACGTTGCTTCAGCTGAAGGAATTGTATGTGTGGAGAAATTAGCAGGACATCACCCTGAGCCTTTGAATTATGGAAACATTCCGGGGTGTACCTATTGCTCGCCGGAAGTTGCGTCTGTGGGAATGACAGAGAAAGCCGCAAAAGAAGCGGGTTACGAAATCAAAGTGGGTAAATTTCCATTTTCAGCATCAGGCAAGGCAAGTGCTGCAGGTGCAAAAGATGGTTTTGTGAAATTGATTTTTGATGCGAAATATGGAGAACTGCTCGGTGGACATCTAATTGGTGCGAACGTTACCGAAATGGTAGCTGAATTAGTTGCTGTTCGCAAGTTGGAAACTACAGGGGAAGAGTTGATTAAAACTGTTCATCCGCATCCAACAATGTCTGAAGCTATAATGGAGGCTGCCGCTGCTGCATATGGTGAAGTGATTCATCTGTAGCTAGACGGAATAAATTTCTTTTGAAGGCTGTCTATTTCGATAGCCCTTTATTATTTCATGTAGATTAAAATCGCTAATGTCATTAAGTCTAAAATTCCATGCAGTGATAACATGTAGGTCAAAGAATTAGAGGGTTTTTGATACAATACATATCCCGCAAAAAGTATGTATCCAATATACATTCCAGCATAACTAAATTCAAATAAACCCAATAGTTGCACCACTGAAATAAATCCTATTGCCAGAATTTTCATTTGCAGTTTTTCTACAATACTCCAACAAATAAAAACAGCAATACTGAAGGAAGTATATATGAGCTTGAAATACTCTAAGTAATTGTGAATCAGAAAATGTTCTAAACTGATTTCATTCAATATAAATCCCCATAGCATAGGATTCATAAGAAGTTTTAAAACAAGTGCTGATAAATAAACGTAATAATACCATTTTCGAAATGTAATTAAATCTTTTCTATTCCATAAAGCGAATTGAATAGCAATTATCAGTAAAATAAAATCAAAAATTGGAAAGGGTAGGATGAATGAATTCGATTCAAGATAAATGTTGAAACGGCTCTTTTCTCTCTGTACATTACATGCCTAAAGCGTCGTAAACATAATCGAATGTCGATAAAATCTCGGGTTTTCCGTCAATTATTGCAACGTTATGCTCAAAATGCGCACTCGGTTTTCCGTCCGCTGTTACCACTGTCCATTGATCCTCCAAGGTCATGACACGTTCTGTTCCCATATTAATCATAGGCTCAATTGCAATGGTGAGTCCATTTTGAATTTTTTTTCCGCGTCCTCTTCGACCATAATTAGGAACTTGAGGTTCTTCGTGTAATGACTTTCCAAGTCCATGACCGACCAACTCTCTTACTACACCATAGCCATGATTTTCTGCATGTTGTTGGATGGCCCAACCGATATCTTCAATGCGATTAGCAGTTGTACATTGTTCAATTCCCAAATACAAACATTCTTTGGTTACTTCGAGTAATTTTTTTACTTCAGGTTTTACCTCGCCAACTTCAAACGTATAAGCATGGTCACCATAATATCCTTTGTAAAAAGAACCACAATCTACAGAGACAATATCTCCTTCTTTGAAAGGACGTTCGGTTGGGAGTCCATGAACAACTTGCTCGTTCACAGAAATTAAAAGTGTACTGGGGCAACCGTACAAGCCCAAAAATCCGGGAACAGCATTTTGAGAACGAATATAATCCTCTGCCGTTCGATCCAATTCTTTTGGAGTTTTTCCCGGGACAATATGTTTGGCAATCAAACCAAGGGTTCTGCTTACGATGAGAGCAGCCTCGCGCATGATTTCAATTTCTTCTTTCGTTTTATATCTAATCATGAATTTATTCAAAAATGACATTCTTGCAAAGTTAGTTAATTGCAAGAATACCATCTAATAGAATATTGATTTTCTATTGTCGGCCTAATTTCCCCTCTTTCCAGTCTTTAATGAGTTTGGCCCATGAGTATGGATTCAAAAGGTTATTTACAGGAAGCTGACCGTTGGTATATAACTTCGTGTAATGTTGATTTAGTGCATACCCATGTGCCAATGAGGCATCACTATCCAATCGAGCAGCAATAAAAGCAAGTGACTCACCGGATAATTCTTTTTGAGCTTTTCGCATAGCATCATCATAGGGTTTCATGTTCACAAAATAATTAGCGAATTCATCTTTTGAAGGCCAGGGGTAAACGGTAACTTCAGGAAGATTAACTGTATCTCGTTGGAGCATGTGAATTATGCTATAGCGATTATCTTTCAGTGTGTCTGGAATAATATAAGTAGAAGTCTTATACCCAAAATATGAAAAGCAAATCGTGTCGCCTGGAAAAGAAACCATTGAAAAGAAACCATAATAATCAGCGAAAACACCTTTTCTGATTGACTTGTCAAAAACAGTGATATAGGGCATTGGAGCCAAATCCTCTTCCGAGACGACTACTCCTGAAAGTTGGATCATTTTTGAAGTGTCTATGTCTTTTCTCTGAGAAAATAGACCGAAAAAAATCAAACAAAACAAAAAACACAAATATGCCCTCATTGAAATCTATTCTTTAACAAGATTAACCATTTTTGATCACATTCGAAATCAAATTTTATTAAATTTAACAAAAAACGAAATCTGACTTTTATACAATGTTTTAACTATATTTGAAATACACAAAACGTAACACGTCAAACAAGTCTCAACGCGAGTGGTTAAAAACAAGTGCGAAAATAATTGGCGATGTACTTCGTAGCTGCAAACTTGACCCATATGACAATTGAAAAACAATGAACCACGTATGTAATACCCAAGAGCGGATTTGATTTCAAACATCTGTGAATATAAATTGCTAATAATTAAAACTTTAAAACTAAACACATGAAACGCACACTTAGCTTAATTTTATTTCATCTTTCTTAG
>JBIIVA010000236.1:0-3338 GCA_044339705.1 Crocinitomicaceae bacterium | reverse complement strand
TTCTTCGTTGCAGTCATATTGGCATATTCGTATATGCCTTAATGAACTGCGCCTAGATTCTAATCCTTTTCTGACTTTTTCAGCAGACCCTAGTTAATGTATTCGACAATTCGATAGAATTGGGACAAATTCCAAAAGATAATTTCTTTCAATACGTTACCCCAATTGTTGATACAAATGCATCTAAACTTTATTTCTCTAATTTCAATAAGGATTATCCTATATTCGATTATGTTATTTTTGACATCAACGATTCGACCTATCGTTCCATTTTGAATATAAAGGACGATATGATGATGGAATTGTATCGTTCGGAATACAAATGGGTAGATGTTCGCACCAAAATTTGGGCACAAAACAAAGAACGATAAACAGGAATAGATGCAAAGATATGGGTCGGAGTCAATTTTTTCAAGCAAACCGTCTATTATACGGAATTATATGAACCGTTGTGATTTTCGTTATCATAAAAAAAATGGGGCTATCCTTTCTAAGGCAGCCCCGAATTAATTTTTACTGAGCAATTACAGTTTTATAAACTTTGTTCGTTTGCCGTTTGCAGAAACAAAATAGGTGCCAGAAGTTAAATGACTTAAATCGATTTCATTTGAAGATGTTTGAATCAATATTTTTCCAAACAGATCCAATATTATAACTTCATTTCCTTTCGCATTTTGAACACTTAGAACAGTTGAAGTTGGATTTGGATAAATTAAAAGCTCTTCTTTAATCTGGTTTAATCCGGCTGAAGAAGACATTCTTATATCAAAACCTATTGTTCCGGGAGCAATTCCAACATTGAAATTTAAAAGTTCAACATTTTGATTGTCATAAACATAAACCTTTCCAAAAGTTGTATAATCAGTATTACTTGCGTAAAGATTTCCACTAATTGGATCTTGGGCTAATTCGTAGAAATTCATCGTAATTCCATTTATCGGCCCTACATTATTCATGAGCATGTAATCAAATTCATTCAAGATGGTCTCGTTTGAAATTTGGTAAACAATTTTATCATCCCGAAGTGCAGAAGTTCCACAACCTGTGCTTGCCGAATTCAAATTTACTGTGGAGCTTGTGGCGTTGGAAAGATCGATTTTTGAGATGGAAGATCCTGACCAATCCTTATTATTTATGGTATAGATGCTATTTCCCGATTTAACCATATTGTCTGGATTTTTTCCGTCAACTCCCAAATCAATTTCGTTGCCATATGTTAGATTGGTTAAATCCAATTTCCCAACTATCCCTTTTTCATTTCCCCATTCATAAGCATTGTTAACAGCAATGTAGGCGTTATTTCCATCAATCACGATATTTTGTGCTGCCCACTTTGGTCCCTGAATGGTATCAATCGCTTGAATTAAATTTAAGTTACTAGCATCGTAAACATGAAGATAAGAGTCATAAGTTGTTAGATATTCGCCACGCGTTGCAACTAATTTGTTTTGGTAAATGGCCAAATTTCTAACACCAGGACAATTAACACTTGTAACTTCTTGATGTGAATTCAAATCTATTTTATAAATCTTGGTGTCGGCTGCAACATAATAGTAATTCCCATCGATAATGAGATCAGATGCAAAACGCATTCCATCTAACGTGTCAACAATAGAGTAAGTTTGAGTAACTGGATTGTAAGATCCAATAGTTACAGGTTCAACAATTGAGTTTGTGTTGTAATCAAACTTCCCTTCATTTAGGATAAGTACTTGATTTAAATAACTTTGGGCATTTAAAATTGTGGATAAGCCCATTCCAATAGTAAATAAAACCTTTTTCATTCGTTCTGTTTTTAAACGGTTAATAAATAAAATAAAAACAAGAAGATGAAAAAAGAAGGAAACGAATAGGTGCAACTCTTCCTATTAACGAGTCCGACTTTAATCTGAAGTCTCCTCTCTGTCCCAAGGCAAGTCTTCTGGCTCGCACTAATTTCAGTTCTCCTTCCCGTCTCCAGTGGTTTAATAAACTGTTTTTAAAGCGCTTACAGCTGCAGATACAGCTCCGGATTTTCACCGGATTCCTTTTTAATTTCGATTAACGAAAACCAAAGAACGTCACGAAGTTAAGAACAAAATATTGAATTCTACAAATTAAATACCTAGAAGAAGAAAATATATGATAGATATTTAGTAATGGACTTAGCAGCTTCCAGTTACCTTAATAACTTGATTTACTCACGTTAAAATATGAAATAGTGTTTCGTTTTTTCAATTAAAGTTTGAAACTCTAATTATTTTGTGAAGAATAGTATTTGTAAAGTTCCATTTGAGCGTGAAAGGGTGGTAAATTTCTTTTTCGGTAACGATTTTTTAGATCAGGAGAAATAAGCCTAGCTTTAACACTTCCTCTCCATTGAAAATCGAAAATGGTCTCTAATTCTTTTTGAATTGATAATTCTTTAATTATTACGCCAACTTCTATTCGGTTGTCAAGATTTCGTTCCATAAAATCGGCGCTGGTAAGAATAAAAATTGGATTTCCATTGTTCTCAAATTTCATGAATCGAGCATGTTCTAAGTATCGGTCAACCAAACTTATAACTGTTATATTTTCGCTCAGACCTTTAACACCAGGCTTCAAACAGCAAATCCCTCGAATTATCATATCAATTTTAACACCGTTACAACTGGCTTCATAGAGTTTTTCAATTAACTTTAAATCTGTTAGATTGTTAATTTTTATTTTGATTCCTGACGTTCTACCGGCTTTTGCGTTACTAATTTCTTGATCTATTAATGATATTAGTTTCCTTCGGGTATTAAATGGTGAAACGAGCAAATTTCGAAATAAAGAACGTTCTAAGTTATTTTCCAGTATTCTAAAAACCCTTTTTACTTCATTCGAAATGTCATTTTTTGAAGTTAAATAACCGAGGTCCCCATAAATTCGTGCAGTTTTCTCATTGAAATTTCCAGTTCCAACATATGTTATTAGTTGTTCTTTTCCATCTTTTGTACGCTGAACTTGAAGCAATTTAGAATGAACTTTAAGATTAGGAACGCCATAAATTACTTTGGCACCAAATTCTTTAAGTCTATTGCTCCAATAAAGATTGTTTTCTTCATCAAAACGCGCTTGCAATTCGAAAACCACGGTTACCTCTTTTCCATTGAAGACGGCGGCAAGCAATGCATTCATGATATCGGATTTTTTTGCTACTCGATAAATGTTAATTTTAATTGACTTTACCTTGGGGTCAATTGCCGACTCGCGCAATAAATCAATAACATAATCGAATTTTTGATAGGGGAAATGCAGGAGAATATCTTTTTTGAGAATGGTATTTATTATGCCTTGGGAATTTTCAAGTTCCGGGTGATTACAAGGTGGTT
>JBIIVA010000235.1:0-3349 GCA_044339705.1 Crocinitomicaceae bacterium | reverse complement strand
TTTTATAGAGTTCGCCAATGGTGTTTGGTGACCAGTTGAATTGATTTGTAATGATTTCTATAACTTGTTCATTTTTTTCGTCCCACACAGAAACTCTACGCAATTTACCTGGATATTTTTCTTTTGACAATTCATTTTTAAGCTCAATAATTTCATCTTTTAGGATGTGTTGATGCTTGTTCTCTGGAAGCTCATTTTCTTTTAAAGAAACAAATTGGAGGTTGTCTTTATGGCGAATAACAAAAAATACCCCTTTGCTGTCCCAAATGTTTAGAAGTGAAAAATCATTATAGAATCGATCTGCAACAATCACACTTCCTTTTAATAATGGTACTTCATAAGCTCCTTTATTGTCGGCTGTTTTACCATTAGTTATGTTTACATAAGCAGGTAGATTCCCGTCAAAATCAAGGAGCGTATGCATTTTCACAGCACCTTTCGCTGTTTTGTATTTTGCCCAATCAAATAAGCTTAGACAGAGGCTTATCGTTGTAGCATCCAAAAGAAAGATTTTCGACTTAATACGAAACTTAGTTTGTTTAAACGATGGGTGCTGTCTTAAACTTTAGAGTAGCTCATAATAGTAATCTCTAAAAACTTCCCAATTGCGATTTTTGTTTTGATAACTGATGGTTGATTTTGAAGGAGCTTTATCAATACCCAAGTGATTTAAGTTCCCAGTAGCTGAACGAAGTCCATTACTAATATCTCTAACAGATTGACTTTTTGCGAACTGACAAAAAAGCATTGACACTAGATGCGTCCAGCTAGTATATCCTTTGTTATGCTTGTCGGTTTGCTTTTCATCGACCAATTTCTTGAATTTTGATCGGTCTAATTTTGAAATAATCTGAGAAAACAACGTTATATTTGCCATAAGAGGGGGTTTTTTGTTGTGCAACTCAAAGATAATTTGAGATACGAAATATTCCCTCTTATTTTTTAAACGTTTAGGACGCTATTGGTATTTTATATATTATTGATTACAATTTTTACCTCATGAGATTAATGTGCCCGACAAAGTATTGGTAAATTCTCGTTTCCGAATCTCTTAATCTTATTTTGAATGTATAAGTTCCATTTTGAACGAAGTCTCCCTTGAAAGTACCATCCCAACCCTGTGTATAATCTTTGGTGGTAAAAATGAGTTCGCCCCACCTATTGAAAATGTCTAACGAATATGAATTTTCTATTAATCCTCCGGAAATAACTGGAAGCCAAACATCATTTAATCCATCACCATTCGGAATAAATGTATTTGGGGCATAAATCACGATTTCATCTGAAACCGCTATTATCTGATAAGTTGAATCGATGCAACCCTTTTCTGATATTGCCACCAATGAAACCACATATTGAGTTGCTATTAAGTCGTTATAAGTATGACCTTCAGGGTTAAATACTGAATTATCTACTTGATTATCTCCATAATACCATATGTAGTCTGATGCACCTTCAGAAATATTATCAAAATATACCGTATTGTTTCCTCCTCCAATAACATTTGTTGAGACCGTAAAATTAGCCACCGGACTTGGATAAACACAAATCATATCATTCATAATTAGTGTATCTGAACAGCCATTGGGAGAATCAGTTTTTAGTGAAATGTCATAGCATCCCGCTTGCTGAAAGGTGTAGCTTATCGATCCACAACCATCTATAATCGTTCCATTACCTAAGTTCCAAACGCAATTTTGCGAGTTAACAGTTGTATTGGTGAAATTAACCTGAAGCGGGGAACAGCCTTCCAAAACATCTGCATCGAATGTAATTACAGGAACGGGGTCTACTTTCACCGTTACAAAAGCCGGATTACTAGGACAACCTCCATATGAATAAACTACAGAATATTGAGTCGTAGTTTGAGGATTGACATTAATTGACGAAGTTGTCTCGGTTGTTGACCATAAATAAGTTCCACCAGGAACGGAAGGAATTGCTGTCAAAGTGCCGGTTTGATTTTGACAAAGCGAAAGGCCACTTACTGAAACTGAAGGTATAGAGAGCACCGTTACATTGGCAGACTCAGGCATTGAAGAACATCCATTTAGCGTGTAAACAACAGAAACTGAAGTAGATGTTGTTGGAGTAATTGAAAACGTGTTTCCACTGGTTCCGGCAGGAGTCCAAGCGTACGTACCACCTGAAGCAGAAGGAATTGCCGTTAAGGTGCCTGATTGACCTTCACAAACGTTTATATCATCCAATTGAATCGTTGGTATATCGGTTACTGTTATCGTTCCTGTTGCAGGCGAACTAGGACAGTTGTCTGTTGACGTGTATGTGACAGAATACGAAGTAGTTGAGTCAGGTTGTACAGTGATACTCTGAGAAGTTGATACAGGTGTTGTAATCCAAGAATATGTTCCACCAGAAACACTTGGTGTTGCTGTTAACGTTCCTGTTCCTCCAGTACAAATTCCAACATTATTAACTGTAACTGTTGGAGTTTGATATACTGTAATCGTATGCGTTGCAGTATTTGACTGACAACCATTCAAGGTGTAATTAACTGAATAAGTCGTTGTTGTAATAGGACTAACCGAAGCAGTTGAAGTTGTTGAAGAGTTTGGTGACCATGAATAGAATCCTGAAGCACCTGAAAGACTTGTGCTTGCAACAAGATTTGCTGAATTTCCTGAACAAAGTGTGTTTGGACCAGTTAAAGTAGCCGTTGGTGTCTGCAAAACTGAAACAGCTGCCTGTTCAGTCGGGCTTTCACAGCCATTCGTGTCAATATAATGAACGTTATAAATTGTATTGCTTGAAAGAGTAACATTAATGGTTGAACCGTTTCCAGGAATCACAGTACCCGTTGGGAATAAAGACCATTCAAATGTTCCACCTGCAGATGAAGCAACTGCTGTTAATGTTCCCGAACTTCCAGAACAAATAGTTAGTGGATTAACCGACACGGTTGGATTTGGGCTTTGAATAATTGTTATGCTTTCTTGGTCTGTACAACCATTTGGTGCTGTTACTGTTACAGTATAAGTTCCAGGCGTTGTGATTGTTTGAGAAGCAGAAGTTCCAAGTCCATTACTCCAATTATAAGTTCCACCGCCTGTTGCTGTTAAATTGATTGATGTTTGATTACAATGTAAGGTGGCAGATGCTGAGTTATTGGTAATTCCGGCGGCAGGTAGACCGTTCACAACAATAGTTGAAGTCGCAGTACATCCATTATCATTTATATATGTAATCGTTGTTGTTCCCTCCGAAATACCGGTTACAACTCCGATATTACTAACCGTTGCTATGTTTGGATTGCTTGAAGACCAAGGGGTTGATGTGTTTGGGATTGAGGATCCGGACAATGCAACAGTTCCTAATTTACATACCGATA
>JBIIVA010000234.1:0-3356 GCA_044339705.1 Crocinitomicaceae bacterium | reverse complement strand
AAAAAATAATTTCCAATCCCAAGAACCTCGCGCATTGGAAAAATAACTTGGGACCCACAAGGTGAAGAATCGTAGAAATTTTGAACTGTTTGAGGTGAAGCGAGGCGGAAGCGAGTTTTTTAAAATTTCAGATACGAACCGAAGTAGGGTAAGTGATTTTTCCCAGCGCTAGCGTTTTTTTGTTTCGTTTTTTGGGGCGATGCCAAAAAATGAAAACCAAGATTATTTCTGCTCTTACTTTTTTTGCCAAAGCAGAAAAAAAGTAACATAGGAGTAGCAGCGAAGCTAAAAAACTGCTTTTTTTCAACTTTCATAAGACGCGTGAATCTTCTTACTTTTTCGCCATAGCAGAAAAAAGTAAGGCAAAAACTGCATTTCAACTTTCATAAGGCGTTTCCTTCGGAACACTCGGTCTAGGAGCCGCGTGCTTTTATTCTCATGCTCAGGCGGTTGCCTTCACGGACCGCAGCGCAGGCTAAGACTCTCGTTAACGCTGTATGAAAGTTTTGGTAGGTGCGATATAATTTCTTTGGAGGCGACGTCAATTTTAGGTTTGGATTGTCACTCCTCTCGATCTCACCTCGATGGGAGAGGCTTAATCAAACTAGGTCTTAAATTAGCAACTCTATTAAAATATTGGGTGATTCAAATCACAAAACAGGAAATTAGTTTATAGTGGGTTTACTGTAATGAAAATTACTGTAATTATTTTTACAATAAATGGTTAGCAAGAAACACGTGCGCGGGAATTACTTTTATGATTTTGTCGTTCAGTTGGAATTCTTCTTGTTGGTCAAAAGTGACGATGATTCCTTCTTTTAGCTCAAAAAAATCCATGGCTTCAAGTAAACCTTTTATCTCGCGGTCTTTGTTATCAATAGTTAGTTCATAGCAAACTTGAATGAGTTGTAAAGATTGATTTTTTGATCTAACAACAAAATCACATTCTTTTTTGCCCTTGAAATAATAAAGTTCTTGGTTTTTTCTTCTTAGTTGCTGATAAACCAAATTTTCAAGTTTTCTTCCATTATCCTCCGAAAAACTTAACGATATGATAGTGGCGATTCCGTTATCTAGGGAATAGACTTTTTTCGGATTTCGATTTTGAACCTTGAGGGAATAACTGAACAATGGCATAAATTCAACAACATAGCTATTGGATAAAAAACCAAAATAATCGAGTATTGTGGTCGTAGATTTTAAACCAAACGTATCTGTGAGTTTATTTGCCGAGACAAGTTTACCGATGTTCGTCAACAAATAGATCGTCAACTTTTTCAGTGTTTCTATATCTCGAAGGCTATGTCGAACCGCAATATCTCGATAAAGTATATCATTCAATAGATTCAAAATGATTTCCGACTCTTCATGTTTTACGTACTCAGGCATTCCTCCTATTCTTGCGTATTTTTTGAGTTGTTCACTTGTTGGATTCTCATTGTGATAATCGAGAAATTCCGAAAAAGAAAAGGGCATTAGTTCGTAAGACAAATGTCTGCCCGTGAGATGGGTTCCTAATTCTTTACTCAATAAGGAAGCATTCGAACCGGTAATAAAAACCTGATATTCTTCATTAAGAAGTTGATGGACAAAAATCTCCCACTTTTCAAGTAATTGAATTTCATCAAAATATAATTTTTTCGCTCCCATTTCGTCAATTACTTGGAGGAGTCGGATAAAATCACTCGAATCAAAATCTGCCAAACGAATGTCTTCAAAATTTATATAAAGTATTTTCTCATTTTGACTGTTTATCAGCTGAAGCATTAAGGTACTTTTTCCACACCTGCGAAGCCCAGTGATTATTGTTGCAAACGACGGCAATATTTTGACATTAGTTAAGGCTTCACGATTGACTTTTGATGCCTTGGCTTGAAACGTTATCTGCTGCGATTCGATTACGTCGATAAGTTCTTTATGGGTGAGCATTATTTATTTTTTACAAATATAATATTTTATTCAATAGTAATGAAAGATATTATCCATTAGTAATGAAAGATATTATCCATTAGCAATGAAAGATATTATCTATTAGTAATGAAAGATAATAAATTTGCCTTTAAAAATCCGAACTTAAGGATTGATTCTCGATTATTTTTCCTTCAATGAAAACCCATTTTTGGCAATCGAAATAGTTTCCTTGCTAATACCGACAATTGAAACAATGTTTAATGGAAATTCGAGTAAAACGTGTGTGAAACTCAAAAAGAATAATAAACTTAAGCCCAAGGAATAATCGTATGCGTAGAATATACTCGCAGAAGCCCAAATAATTAGAATTGCAATTAATCGCATTTTCGGAATTTTATGCCAACGAATAACTTCCGTTTTACTAAACCAATTCAAGTAGTGATATAAATAAGCGAAAGCGATGAAACGCATCAACATAATTCCTATAGCAGATCCATAGACTAAGCTTCCATATTTGTCCAAAGAAAAACCAGAAATGTTTTTTGAGGGAATCGGTCGCTCGCGATATTCGGCTAACCTTCCATTTTTATCAATCAGCAAAAGTAGGTTGTCAACCGGACAATTTTCATTCAAAACCTGCTTTCGGATAATGTATGCATCGTTTTTCTTTTTGTTTAAGCTGTCCAAAAGTAACTTATAACTTGCCTCCGTAATGAAATTGTATTGTTTATTAATCGAAATAAAATTCTGTTTTTCAAGTAATTCTATAAAATCGACATTAGTAAAAACTGGATCTTGTGACAAATTGAAATGATCAATAATACTTACATTCGTTGAAAAAAATCCGTTGCCTTCGGCATAGTGAGCTTTTCTTCCGTAATCAGTGATGTTTGTTTTGCTGACATTTACTGGAACTAAAAAAATAAGAACAAGTGGTATCGAAACAAAACCAATTATTTGCCACAAGCCTGATTTACTTCTTGTCTTCAAGGCGCCGAATAACATGAAAAGTCCTGTGAATAAATAAACGTGAATTAATGTTGGAACCAAAGATGTTAAGGCAAATACGGCTGTGTTTTCAGACTGCGATTCCGCATTCTCTGGACTTAACCAACCAGAAACAAAAACGAACAAAAATAAAACAGCTAGTATCTTAACGATCAAATTTTCCACTAAGGCAAAGAGTATGGAACTGAATAAAGCAAAAACCAATAATTTGTCAAATAAATTCATTTTAACAAAGGAATCATATAGATCAATGCTAACACCAAAATCCTTTGAAAAAGCTGCTAAAGAGAGAAGTACACCTACAACAAGAAGTACAATAAAATCATATTTCCCTTTCGAGAAATAGTTTCGGTCGTGCAGCCAACTGATTTCCGTTAAATAGTGTAATGGTCCCAAATAAGCATATGCTAATAAAAATGTTTCAAATGGATAAAAAT
>JBIIVA010000064.1:0-12657 GCA_044339705.1 Crocinitomicaceae bacterium | reverse complement strand
GCCTTAATGAACTGCGCCTAGATTCTAATCCTTTTCTGACTTTTTCAGCAGACCCTATTTAAGTGCCCACATTTAAGCATTTTAATGTTTCTGAGTAAATTTGATTTCAATAATTGAGAATTAGTTTTAATATCAAA
The DNA here is from genome assembly GCA_044339705.1 of Crocinitomicaceae bacterium. GTDB lineage: Bacteria > Bacteroidota > Bacteroidia > Flavobacteriales_D > Crocinitomicaceae > UBA952. The sequence goes on along the minus strand of JBIIVA010000064.1, from coordinate 12,520 downwards.
GCGTTATAATAAAAAGTGTAAATAACTTATTTTGATTCAAACATGAATGAATAGAAAGTTTTTCTATTTTTGACCAAAATAAAGTTAATTTATGAATCTGAAAGGTATTATTGCTATTTCCGGAAGACCCGGTCTTTTTAAAGTCGTTGCTCAAGGTAAAAATAATGTGATTGTAGAATCGATGATTGATAAAAAACGTTTTCCTGCCTATGCTTCTGAAAAAATTTCAACTTTGGAGGATATTAGCATTTTTACCTACGATGAGGATGTGAAATTGACTGAAGTTTTGAAATCCATTTACAATAAGAACGAAGGAAAAGAAGCAATAAGTCATAAAGAAGATCTAAAGATTCTTGAGAAAGAACTTAAAAACCACCTTCCGAACTACGACCAAGAGCGTGTTTATCCGTCAGATATACGAAAAGTATTTCAATGGTATAACTTGTTGCAGAAAGCAGATTTATTAAAGTCAGAAGAGAGCCAGGATGTTGTTGAAAGCGAGAAAACTGCTAAAGAAGCGAAACCAAAAAAGGACGAGCCAAAGAAAAAAGCTGCTGTTGCTGCTAGTGCTCCATCAAAAGCTGCGAAGCCAGCATCTGTTAAAAAGGCAGCGCCTGTTAAAACTGGAAGTTCCAGAGGTAAGTAACCTATTTCAAATTAATTCATTTCTAATTTCGTTCAATGTGAGCGAGAAATATTTCTATCATGATAATCGCGAAAGCACCAAGGAAATTTCTTTCAAATGTTCAGAAAATCAATTCATTTGAAACAATAAAACCCTATTTTGATGATTTATTGAATCGATCTATCCTTAGTAAAATTGACTTTGAAAAATGGCTTGAAGACCGAAGTGAATTGGATGCAGTCCTGGAGGAAGATTTAGCTTGGCGTTACATTCGAATGACAATCGATACGAAGAACGAGGAACATTCAAATTCTTACACATTTTTTGTTACTAAAATTCAACCTGAGTTGGCTCCATTGGATGATCAATTGAATCGAAAATTGATGCAAAGCCCATTCGTAAATGAATACATACTTATTGATGCTTACCGAATTTATTTTCGCTCAGTTGAAACCCATCTTAATCTTTTCAGAGAGGAAAATATTGCAATTGAAGCATTTTTAAACGAAAAGAGTCAGGAGTTTGGAGCAATCAGCGGAGCTCAAACAATTGAGCATGAGGAGCAAGAGATTACCATGCAGAAAGCGTCTCAATTTCTGAAAGAACAGGATGAAAATTTGAGAAAAACGATTTTCGAGAAAATGTCGAATCGAAGAAGAAAAGACATTGATGCCTTAAATTTGCTGTATTCCGAACTAATTATAAAACGTCATGAATTAGCCGTCAATGCTGGTTTTGAAAATTTCAGGGAATACAAATTTCAGGCTCTGGGTCGTTTTGATTACAATAAAGAAGATTGCTTAAACTTCCATCAAGCCATAAAAACGTTGATTGTTCCCTTGGTTCGAGAAATTCAGCAAAAGAAATTGGCCAAACTTGGAAAATCGAAGTTTAAACCTTGGGATGCCGAAGTTGACCCTGAGGGGAAAGCACCTTTAAAACCATTTCAAACCGGAAAAGAAATGTTGGATGGAACGATTTCCATTCTGGGCAAAATCGATTCTTATTTTTCTGATTGCATTCAAACGATGGATAAAATGGGGCATTTGGATTTGGAGTCCAAAACGGGAAAAGCACCTGGAGGATACAACTATCCATTATATGAAATAGGAGTTCCCTTTATTTTTATGAATGCTGTAGGAGCTCAACGCGATTTGGTTACCATGGTTCACGAGGCTGGTCACGCGGTTCATTCTTTTTTAAGTCGCGATTTAAAATTGACTGGATTTAAAAATCTGCCATCTGAAGTCGCTGAATTGGCATCCATGTCAATGGAAATGCTGACGATGAAGCATTGGGATTTGTTTTATTCGAATCCGGATGATTTAAATCGTGCAAAACGCGAACAATTGGAAGGAATTTTAAAAATTTTACCTTGGATTGCTCAAATAGATGCTTTCCAACATTGGGTTTATGAAAATGTCAATCATACCATTGAGGAACGATATGCCTATTGGAAAAAATTAAGCTCCGATTTTGGAACAGGTTTGACTGACTGGACCGATTTTGAGGACATGCTTGAAACATCTTGGCAAAGGCAAATGCATTTGTTCGAAGTTCCATTTTACTATATTGAATATGGAATCGCTCAGCTTGGAGCATTGGGTGTTTGGAAAAACAGCATGGAAAACTATGGTCAGGCGGTTGAAAATTATAAGGAAGCTTTGAAATTAGGATACACGAAAAGTATCCCTGAAGTCTATGAAACTGCAAAAGTAAAATTCGATTTTTCCGAAAGTTATTTAAAGTCGCTTGCTGATTTCATCAAGGAAGAATTGAATAAGATTTAAGCTTGATGGATGTAAACATTCATAAGTCGTGGAAAGAAATTCTTAATGACGAATTTTCAAAACCTTATTTTGTTCAATTGACCGAGGAAGTGAAAAGACTTTACATTGAGAAAAAAGGTTTTGTTTTTCCAAAAGGAAGTCAAATTTTTCGTGCGTTTGATTTGTGTTCCTTTGATGACTTAAAGGTGGTAATTCTTGGACAAGATCCCTATCCAACCAGAGGACACGCGCATGGATTATGTTTTTCGGTGGAACCTGATGTTCGTCCATTTCCGAAAAGTTTAACTAATATTTTCAGGGAAATTCAAGAGGACTTGGGTAAACCAGTTCCAACTGATGGAAATCTAGAGCGATGGGCGAAACAAGGTGTTTTACTTTTAAACACGGTTTTAACAGTTGAAGAAGGCAAACCGGATAGTCACAAAGGCATTGGTTGGGAAAAATTTACAGATTCTGTCATATCGAAAATAAATTTCGAAAAAGAGGGAGTTGTTTTTATGCTTTGGGGCTCAAAAGCAATTTCCAAAGAGGAGATGATTGACAAATCCAAACACTTGATTTTGAAGTCTGTTCATCCCTCGCCGCTTTCAGCTCATCGTGGATTTTTTGGTTGTAAGCACTTCAGTAAAACCAATGAGTTTCTGAGAATGATACAAAAGCCTGAAATTGATTGGTGAGAATTTCAGCGAATTTTTACCTTTGCAAACCATGGAATTAAAAAATGACCTTTTTTTAAGGGCTCATCGCGGGGAGCAAATCGAACGTTATCCTGTTTGGTTAATGCGGCAAGCGGGAAGAATTCTTCCCGAATATCGAGCAGTTAGATCAAAATTATCTGGATTTAAAGAATTAGTGGAAACACCGAAATATGCTGCAGAGGTTACAATTCAACCGGTAGATCTCTTGGATGTGGATGCGGCAATTATTTTTTCAGATATTTTAGTTGTTCCTGAGGCAATGGGTTTACCATACGAAATGATTGAACAAAAGGGACCATGGTTTGAAAAAACAATTCGTTCATCTGAGCAACTTGATTTACTCGATGATAATATTGACGTTGAAGATCGTTTGGGATATGTTCTCGAAGCCTTAAAAATTACCAAAAGAGAATTAAATGGTCGGGTTCCGCTAATCGGCTTTGCAGGCGCTCCATGGACAATATTCTGTTATATGGTAGAGGGAAGAGGTTCAAAAACATTCTCTGAATCTCGTAAGTTGCTTTACACAAATCCGTCTTTGGCACATGAATTGTTAAGTCGAATCACAGACGTGACGATTCAGTATTTGAAAGCTCAATTGGTTGCAGGAGCAGATACTTTGCAGTTGTTTGATTCTTGGGCCGGAATACTTGGGAGAGAACAGTATACCGAATTCGGATTGAAATACATTGCGAAAATTGTTGATGCCATTCCAAATTCGCCAATGACCGTTTTTTCTAAAGGTGCTATTGCTTCCTTACCTGAACTTGCAAATCTAAATTGCACCACGCTTGGGTTAGATTGGAACATGAGCATTTCGGAAACACGAAAATTGGTAGGGGAATCAAAGACATTGCAAGGTAATTTAGATCCGTGTGTGCTTTATGGTTCCGATGTTGTTGTTGAAAAAGAGACAATTAAATTATTAAAATCGTTTGAAAGTCAAAGACATATTGTAAATTTGGGTCACGGAGTTTATCCAGATATTGATCCTGAAAAGGTTAAATTATTTATTAAAACAGTTAAAAACTATGAAATCTAGTTACATGAAAATCGGTAAAGTAGCGATTGCAGTCTTAATGATGAGCCCCGTTTGTTCTGTATTTTCTCAAAAAGACAAAAAAAGTTCGGAAAAAGAAATCCTTCGCATGGGATTCGAAAAAACGAAGGATAGTGAAACTCCGACAGAACTTGGAACCATTAATAATACTTCATCTATACTTGATTACGGTGTAATTTCACCAACAGATGTTCCTGCAGATTTATTCTCGATGGAAAGTTCTGGTGACGTAAAAATCCCGAACAACGTAATGGGCGTTGAAGAACCTATGAAAGAGGATGGAGGTAATAATTATGCCGGGATTTGTTTTTACAAGCCTGGTAAAGCAGCTAAAGAGAGATCATACATTACAATTCCCATTATGAAGGGTAAAGAGCAACAAACTTTGAAGAAAGGATTGACTTATTGCGTTGAATTTTCAGTTTCTCTTGCGGAGTCCTCTAAGTTTGCTGTGAACAATATCGCAGCGCATTTATCAAAAGAAGCACCAGCGTCAGGAGGTGTAGGATTTATTGGAAAGACTGAGAAAGTAATGAAAGGTCAAGGAAATAAAGTCTATACTGGTTTCTTTGGTTGGGAAAAAGTGTGTAATATTTATACGGCCAAAGGTGATGAAAAATTCATCACTATTGGAAATTTTGATGGAAATGAACAAACTCAATTTCAGCAAGTTAAAAAACCAAAAGATAGTGAGGTAGACCAGTTACAACAGGCCTATTATTATGTTGATAACGTAATCATACGTTTGGTTGATAAGCCTCAGGATTGTCCTTGCTATGATGCCAATCCACAGAAAGTAGAACAAAATTATTCTACGCTCATTTTTACAAATAACCCTGAAATTACCGATAAGATGTCCTTAGCAGATAGAATTGGTATGCATGATGTTTATTTTAGATTTGGAAAAGCCTCTTTCACTGATAATGCCAAGGAAATGATGAATTATGTTGTAGAACAAATGAAAACCAATCCAAACATTCGAATTGAAGTTCAAGGAAACAGAGATGCTACGGAGGGAAAGGCTGCTGAGACTAATCCAGAGTATGAGGATATGGATAGAAAACGTGCTGCCGCTGTGGTAAAATATTTGGTTGCTCAAGGAATTGACGCTGGAAGATTGGTTGAAGCATACAATGGAGCAGATATCCCAAATCCTAAAATAGCAAAAGATGAGAATGACAACTTTATCGATGATCAGGAAGTTCAAGACGCTAAAAACAGAAGAGTATACTTCAAAGTGTTGAAATAACCAATCCAAAAATTAAATAAAAAGGGCTTCGAAAATTTCGAGGTTCTTTTTATTTTTACATATTTCTTCGATACTGACCGCCGACCTCAAAGAGTGCTTTTGTGACTTGTCCCAAGGATGCGTGTTTACAAGTCTCCATTAGCTCTTCAAACATATTTCTGTTTTGAATCGCAGCTTGTTGAACATTTCGAATTCCATTTTGAGTTAAGTCTGTTTTTGTTTTATGGAGTTCAGACAACATCGAAATTTGATATTGTTTTTCCTCCTCCGTGGCCCGAATTACCTCTTTGGGAAGAATAGTTGGGGAACCCTTGGAACTTAAGAAGGTGTTTACACCAATGATTGGAAATTCTCCAGTATGTTTAAGAGTTTCATAGTACAACGATTCCTCTTGTATCTTTGATCGCTGGTACATGGTTTCCATTGCTCCTAAAACTCCTCCGCGTTCAGTAATGCGATCGAATTCTGAAAGAACAGCCTCTTCAACTAAATCAGTTAACTCTTCGATGATAAATGAACCTTGAAGAGGATTTTCATTCTTAGCTAAACCTAATTCACGATTGATAATGAGCTGAATTGCCATCGCTCGCCTTACCGATTCTTCTGTTGGCGTTGTAATCGCTTCATCATACGCGTTTGTATGAAGAGAATTACAATTGTCATAAATTGCGTATAGTGCTTGAAGAGTCGTACGAATATCATTGAAATCAATTTCTTGTGCATGCAATGAGCGTCCAGACGTTTGAATGTGGTATTTCAACATTTGAGCACGGGAATTCGCACCATATTTTTTCGCTAAGGCTTTAGCCCAAATTCTTCTCGCTACACGACCAATAACCGCATATTCTGGATCAATTCCATTCGAAAAGAAAAAGGATAAATTCGGTCCAAAATCATTAATACTCATTCCACGACTCAGATAGTATTCCACATAAGTGAAACCATTTGCCAATGTGAATGCCAACTGCGTAATCGGATTGGCGCCTGCCTCGGCTATGTGGTAACCCGAAATGGAAACTGAATAAAAATTTCGAACTCCATTGTTGATGAAATACTGCTGAACGTCACCCATCAAACGCAACGCAAATTCAGTTGAGAAAATACATGTATTCTGTGCTTGATCTTCTTTTAGAATATCTGCTTGAACGGTTCCTCGAACTTGTTTTAAAGTTTCTGCCTTAATTTGATTATATACATCAGCTGGTAAAACTTGGTCTCCCGTTACTCCGAGAAGCATCAAACCTAAACCATCATTTCCTTCAGGTAAATCACCCTGATATCTCGGGCGTTTTGTTCCTTTTTCTTTGTAAATGGATTCGATTTTGGCTTCAACTTCTTTCTCAAGTCCATTGGCTTTGATGTATTTTTCACAATTCTGATCGATTGCGGCGTTCATGAAAAAAGCGAGTAGCATTGGTGCTGGACCATTGATCGTCATCGAAACGGAAGTCGCGGGATGACTCAAATCAAATCCCGAATACAACTTTTTAGCATCATCCAAACAACAAATGGAAACACCGGAATTCCCAATTTTGCCATAGATGTCGGGTCTTAGATCAGGATCGTTTCCATAAAGTGTAACGGAGTCGAAAGCAGTTGAAAGACGTTTGGCGGGCATTCCCAAGCTCACATAGTGAAAACGTTTGTTTGTTCTTTCTGGTCCACCTTCACCGGCAAACATTCGGGTAGGATCTTCACCTTCTCTTTTAAATGGAAATAATCCAGAAGTATATGGAAATTCACCAGGGAAATTTTCCTGTAAAACCCATTGCAAAATATCTCCCCAGCTTGAATATCGAGGTGTTGCAACTTTTGGAATGTTAGAATGGGAAAGTGATTTGGTATGTGTTTGAATGCTCAAGATTTTGTCTCGTACCTTGAATTGGTATTCCGGATTTTTAAATGATTGCTTTTTCTCATCCCAATCTTGCAGAATGGCCCAATTTTTTGGGTCGAAATTTAACTTTTCTAATTCAAAAGTTTCTTGTAAACCTTTGATAAGTCGATCTCTGTCCTCAATTTTTGAATCTGTTAAAACCTGGATTGATTTATGCAATCCGTACAATTTTTCAGCAACAGAAACTTGTTGATTCACCCATTTATCATAAGCTCGATTATTTTCTGAAATTTCCGACAAGTAGCGCGTTCGATCAGGTGGAATTACATAAATTTTTTCAGACATTTCACGCGTAATCTCGAATGTTGACTTTAAGTCAGAACCGGTTTTCTCCACAATTTTGTCCATTATGACTTTGTAGAGCGAGTTCATCCCTGGATCATTGAATTGCGAGGCTATTGTGCCATAAACCGGCATTTCATCAACGTTCTTTTCCCATAAATTATGGTTGCGCTGGTATTGTTTTCTGACATCACGCAAGGCATCCAAAGCACCACGCTTGTCGAATTTGTTCAAGGCAATGACATCCGCAAAATCAAGCATGTCGATTTTTTCCAATTGCGTAGCAGCACCATATTCCGGAGTCATTACGTATAATGAAACATCACTGTGATCCAAAATTTCCGTATCGGATTGACCGATTCCGGAAGTTTCTAAAATGATTAAATCGTAATTCGCAGCTTTTAAGATGCTTATAGCCTCTGCGACGTGTTTTGATAAAGCTAAATTAGATTGTCTGGTAGCCAATGAACGCATGTAAACGCGCTCATTTTTTATGGAATTCATGCGGATTCGATCGCCAAGTAAAGCTCCGCCAGTCTTTCTTTTTGACGGATCGACAGAAACGACTGCTATTTGTTTATTTGAGAAATCAATTAAAAAACGACGAACTAACTCATCCACTAGCGATGATTTTCCCGCACCACCAGTTCCTGTAATACCAAGCACTGGTATTGACTTAGATTTAGCTGTTTCCCTTATTTTATTTAGTATTTCAGTATTTTCTACCGGAAAATTTTCTGCTGCTGAAATGACACGTGCAATAGAGGGAACATTTTTCTCTGCTATTTTTTCAGGTTCATTGGTTATGTTAGTCCCCACAGGAAAATCACATTTTTGAACCAAATCGTTTATCATACCTTGTAAACCAAGCGCGCGGCCGTCATCTGGATGGTAAATACGCGTAATTCCATAAGCATGCAATTCTTCAATTTCAGAAGGAAGAATAGTTCCACCACCTCCACCAAAAATCTTAATATGCGGAGCACCTTTTTCTTTCAATAAGTCGAACATGTACTTAAAGTATTCAATATGACCACCTTGATAGGAAGTCATGGCGATGGCTTGCGCATCCTCTTGAATAGCGCAATTTACAACTTCCTCAACGGAACGGTCGTGACCCAAATGGATGACTTCACAACCTGTTGACTGAATAATTCTGCGCATGATGTTGATTGCAGCATCATGTCCATCAAATAGGGACGCAGCTGTTACGATTCGAATATTGTTTGTCGGTTTATAAGGCGCAACTTGTTCCATGGATATTCTTTTAAAGAGCGCTAAAATTAAGAAAAAAATCACCTCATTTTGACAGTAAAATCAATTAGCATAAAATAGGATAGAAGTAAAATTCAAACTTTCGCATCATTCAATCCCATTTCCCACAGCGGTGTATTCAAAATTGCGGGAACAACTTCCGTCGGTTCATTCACGATTGTCCAAAGTTCTTGATGAGTTTCGGCCATAAAATTCTCTGAAACCGCTTGTTTCATTAGTTCAATGAAGGGATTGTAATAGTTTCGCGTATTTAAAATAATGATTGGTTTTGTAAACTGTCCCAATTTTTTGAGTGTGATGGCTTCAAAAAGCTCTTCAAACGTTCCTGTGCCACCGGGCAGAGCAATTAAGGCATCCGTTCCTTCCAAAAACTTCGCTTTGCGCTCGTGCATGGTTTGTGTGTAAACGAAATCAGAAACTCCGCGATGTCCCCACTCCACTTCATTCATGAATTGCGGCATGATTCCTTTTATGTTACCGCCAGCTTCAAGAACTGAATCGGCAAGTTGTCCCATTAGTCCTGATGAACCTCCACCAAACACAACTGAAAAACCATTTTTCACAAGTTCCTTTGCCAATAAATCGGTTGCAATAAAATACTCTTGGTGAATTTTCTCGCTTGAAGCGCAGTAAACACAGACTTGCATATCAGGAATTTGAATTAAGTTGTTTTAGTTTTTCGTGAAATGAGTTAGCGATTCTATTTCTATTAAAATGATCCGAAACATATGTTCTCGCATTTTCACCCATTTTTTTAAGCTCTTCCCGATTTTCATCAAGAAAGAGGACACATTTCGCTAGTTCATTTTCATTTTCAGGTTCAAAATACATTCCGGCTTTACCTTTCTCAATAAAATGTTGTCGCGCTTCACCGTCAACACCAAGTAAAAGTGGCTTTCTCATTGCAAGAGCCTCGAACACTTTCGACGGAATTGCCCCTTGAAATAAATCTAGTTTTTTTAAAGGAACGAGGGCAACATCAATTGACGTAAGAATTGAAGGCATTTCGTTCTTGGAAACCGGGTTCAAGAAATGGACATTGTTGAGTTTCAAACCGTCCTTCAATTGTATTAACTTCTCCTTCTCAGGACCGGAACCTTGAATGATAAAATGAATATTGTGTTGCTCTCGAACGAAATCTGCTGCCTTCAAAATCACTTCCAAACCTTGCGCATAGCCTAAAATCCCTCCGTAAAAAAACAACAAATCTTCTTTTGAAAAACCATTTTTAGATCGGAATTCACCAGTATCAATTTGATCGGGATTATAAAAATCGATGTCTACGCCATTTGGCAACCAATAAACATCTTTTGCCGAAAAGCGAGTTGAAATATCTTCCACTATTCCTTGTGTTTGACCAGTTATCAAATGGGCTTTTTGGTAACATTTCGCTTCTAAATCGTAAGCTAATTTCAGCAGTTTTTTATTCGTTACTATTCCCAATTTTTCAGCACTTTCAGGCCACAGGTCAGAAACGTTAAAAATCAATTTCGCATTTAATTTCTTCGACAATGCCATGGCAGAATATCCCAGAAATAAAGGCGGACTTTCAACCATCAGGAAATCAAACGAATCGAGTTTTCTCCCTCTCCAATAAGACGACCATACAAAACTGAAATAATTCAATAGTCGGGAAATAATACTTTTTGATTTTGAAACGTGAATCCAAGATCGATGAACCGGAATCCCATCAATTTCTTCCTCTCGTTTTTGTTTTTTTTCATACCCTTCCATAATTTTCATTTTCGGATAATTCGGCAAGGCAGTTAACACTTCAACGTGGACGTTTAATGTTTTCAATCGCACTGCTAATTCGTGTAATCTATTTTGTGGTGCTCCAATTTCTGGAGGATAATATTGAGTTAGAATCAGCAACCTCATTTTATTCTATTGAAAAATAACCAAGTTGAGAAAAATGCAATGAAAGGCGCTGAAGAACCAACATCTAATAAGTCATAACCCAATCCGCAGAAAATGATCGTAATCAAAAAAGCGAGTTGCCCAAATGCTCTTTCTTTCCGTTGAATTTGAAATAATCCGAATAAATAGAATAAATAAATTGCCAGGCCTAAAAATCCATACTTCAACGATGTCCGAAGGTATTGGTTATGAGGTGCCGTTTTTTCATGTGCATTGCATGGCATTTTGGAGTTTTGGTATTCCTTTACCAATTCGTCTTGCCAATCACCTGTTCCCACACCAATGATTGGATTTCGTTTGATGATTTCCAAACTTGCTTTGAGTGAATTAAATCGCAACTGAGTCGAGGACATGCAAGGTAAACTTTCAACATTCGAAATGGAATCCAACTGGATAGTATCTTTTTTAATTAAACTTTGAGTTTCAATGGCTGCGACTTGAAAACGTCCTTGAAATGGAGGTAACAACATCAACATTCCCGAAAAAAGTATCGTTAATAAAACATTCCATTTGCTTGGTTTCTTCCAATCATAAATGAAGAGAAAACAAAGTGAAACCAAATAAAAGAACATTACAATTCTACTTTGCAGAAGCAAAATGCATAGACTCAAGAATAGTATAATTACTTGAAGAAGAACTTTTCGGTTGAAGACTAACTTAGTTGAATTCAAAAATTCAAGTGCGAAAAGTGCCGCGAACATTGAAATGATAGAAAGAATATTGGTGTCAGAATCAAGATAAGAATAGAAAAAAATTTGAATGTTGTGATCGTAGGTAAAGCCAATAAATGAATCGTAAAAATCATATGAAAATCGAATGATTAGTCCAAAAATGAAACTAGCAAGAACCAATGAATTCAACGAATTCTTGCGTTCGGTTTCTATGCTAATTAAGAGAATTGGAAAAATTAGAAAAGGAATGATTCTCCCCAAATCCTCAAATCCTTTGGATAAATTATTAGTGTAAACTAAACCCAAAACAGCTAACCAAAATGGTATGGTTATTAACCAAAAATTGGAATTCGAGAAAAGACCTTTAAAATTGAATTTCAGGGATTTCTTGACAAAAACTTCATAAATCCAAGTCGCGAAAAGAATAACGATCCCGAATGGGATAAACTTTATAAAATTGATCCCAACTACATTAATGAGAATGGCAAATTCAATTGGCTTGAGGGAAACGAATTTCTTTTTAAGAGTGGTAATCATAAATTGAACTGAAAACTTCTGTTGAAGATTTTCCAAATCAAATTTAAAGAAATTAACCGCTTGGATTTCTTTTAAAGTCAATTAATCTTTGAACAAGAGAGAACCAAATTAGGATTTTGGAACTGAATTCAAATAGATGATTATGAGTTTTTACTCTTCAACTGACGAATTACATCTTTTACTTCTGGAAATAATGCTTGAGACTCATCTGCACTTAATCCCCAACCATAGCGAGCATTTTGACATTTTTCCAAAATTGCTTTCAATTGATTTTTTAATACATCATCTTGCATTTTGGTTTTCAGAAGATTTAATAATTCACTAGAGCTTGTCGTTACAGCATTGTTATTTGTCGCAATCCGAAGTCCAGTTAAAATTGAATTTTCCAAAGCGGAAATTAATTTGTTCGAATCATTTTGTTGAAGCGCAATTTCAGCATCGTTCATGTGATTTTCAACATCGTTCCAATTGAATTTCAAAGTAAGCTCTTCTTGAACAATCGATGTGTCAAATGCA
>JBIIVA010000063.1:0-12902 GCA_044339705.1 Crocinitomicaceae bacterium | reverse complement strand
CCTTGCTCCCATAAAAATCTTCCAAGAAAACGCTATCCTTTTGAGAAATTAATGAGTTGAAAAATAGGATAATAAATATGTTACTCAGTAATGTTTTCAAGACCTAAAATGAATGCGTAAACTTTCGCTATTTCTTTTCTTTCTGCACTTCGCCCAGAGCCGCCACCATGTCCGGCATCCATATTGCAATCAAAAATTAATGGATTTTTATTCGTTCGATATTCGCGTAATTTAGCTACATATTTCATCGGTTCCCAATACTGAACTTGTGAGTCATGGTAACCTGTGGTAACATAAATGGCAGGGTAATTCATTCTGTAAATGTTATCATAAGGCGAATATTTCAACATGTAGTAATAATACTCTGGATCATTTGGATTTCCCCATTCTTCATATTCGCCCGTTGTGAGTGGAATACTTTCATCCAACATCGTCGTAACTACATCCACAAAAGGCACTTGAGAAACAATTCCTTTCCACAAATAAGGAGCCATGTTGGTTACCGCACCCATCAACAAACCTCCTGCACTTCCACCTTGCGCATAGATTTTTCCTTTGTCGCAATATCCCATGTGACCAAGGTATTCTGCCGCATTAATGAAATCCGTGAACGTATTAATTTTCTTTTGAAATTTTCCATTTTCATACCAGTTTTCGCCCATGTATTTACTTCCACGAATGTGCGCTACAGCATAAACAAAACCTCTGTTTAATAAACTTACTCTCGTTGCGCTAAATACATCCGGCAAGGTGTAACCATATGAACCGTAACCATATAATAAACAAGGAGCTTGACTTAAATTCAGTCCTTTTTTATAAACTAAGCAAACCGGTATTTTCGTTCCATCGTTTGCAGTTGCCCAAACGCGCTTGGATTCATAATCTTCAGATTTAAAATTTTTATCCAGTAATTCTTTTCGAAACCAAATCGATTTTTCTTCAGTCGCCATGTTGTATTTGTAGACCGTTGAAGGAGTTGTTAATGAATTGTAGGCATAAAAAATTTCGTCTGAATTGTAATTGTCATTGATGCCTGGAGATAAAAAGTAGGTTTCTTCGTTGAACTGAACAAATTGCTCCTTACCGGAAGTGATATTTTTCACTTTCAATTTGCGCAAGCCATTAGATCTTTCTTCGATTAAAAGGAAATTCTTAAAAACAGAAACTCCCTCCAAAAGAGTATTCACATCGTGTGCAATCACCTCCGAACAAGTTTCTATTTCTTTGGGAGGTTCTTTTGAAAATAAAAGCCGTTTGTTCGAAGCGTTATAGTTGCTTAGAATATAAAAGCCATTTTCGTGGTGATCGATTTCATATAAATGTCCTTGTTTTCGCTTTAAAAAGACAGATGGATTTGTATTGGCTTGATTGGCGTCAATTAGCCACGTTTCAGAAGTAGTCGAACTACCAATTTGAATTACAATGTACTTATCCGTAATTGTTTTACCAATTCCCAAGCTGAATTTTTCATCTTTCTCCTCATAAACGAGCTCATCAGTTTTAGAATCCGTCCCTAAAACATGTCGATATACTTGAAACTCGCGAAGAGTTTGGGGATCTTTCTTGACGTAAAAAACAGTCTTGTTGTCATTACCCCACACAATTTCACCACTTACATCCTGAATTTTATCCTTTAAAAATTTACCCGATGAATTATCTCGAAAGGAAGCAACGTATTTTCTTCTTCCAATAAAATCTTCTGTTAAAGCTAAAAGTTTGTTATTGGGTGAAGGCGACCAATCAGCTAGTTCGTAAAAAGATTGATTTTTCGCACGTTCATTTTCATCGAAAAAAATCGTTTCTTTTCCTTTTTCCAATTGAACAATTTGCTGATAATCTTTCCCTTCCAAATTCTTTACTTGATACGTTTTTTCATTCAAAATAAAAGGAGCACTGACATCATTTGGATTAATTCGCTGATCGAACTCTTTTAAAAGTTTGTCAACTAAGCCGTTCAAGGGCTCGAAGTATTTCTCACAATAGGCGTTTTCTTTGCCCAAATGTTCCAAAACATCCTTTGAATCGCGCTCGTTCATCCAATAATAGTCATCGATTCTATCGTGATGATGCTTGTTTAATTTCTTTGAGATTTTCTTGGCTATTGGCTCTGGCGTTTGAGAAAACATGCTATTTATGATTAAGAGGTTAGAAACCAAAATAAATTTCCACATACTTTTGATTTGAATTCAAAATTACACAATATCTTGAACGATTGTTTTAACTTTGAAATGTGAAAACACTCTATAAATTTCTTCTCAACAAACTTCCGCGACCGCTTTTAATTCGCTTGAGTTATGTATTCAAATTGTTTGCACCACTGATTTATCGCGGAAATAAGGTGGAATGTTCGGTTTGTGAGCGGAAATTTTCAAAGTTTTTATCCTATGGATCCAATGTTGCACACCGCGAAAATGTACTTTGTCCATATGATTTAACTTTGGAAAGACACCGTTTGATGTGGCTTTATCTCAAAGATGCCAGTGATTTTTTTACTGCACCTAAACTGAGTGTTTTGCACATTGCGCCTGAACAGTGTTTTATCCATCGTTTCAAACAACAAAAAAATTTAGAATATTTAACCGGCGACTTGGAATCTCCCATTGCTGATATCCATTTTGATTTGCATTCCATTCCTTTGGAGAACGATCGTTTTGATGTTGTATTTTGTAATCATGTCATGGAACACGTGGCTGACCCAATTCAGTGCATGCGGGAATTATTTCGTGTTATGAAACCAGGCGGCTGGGCAATCATGCAAGTTCCTCAAGATATGAACCGAGCAGAAACATATGAGGATTTATCAATTGTTACGCCAGAGGCCCGTGAAAAGCATTATTGGCAAAAAGACCACTTGCGTCTGTTTGGCAGAGATTATCCAAATTGGTTAGAGCGAGCTGGATTTCAAGTAGAAGCGTTCGATTTGAATAAGCATTATGATGCAGCCAAAATTGAGCGTTTTCGACTTATGAAAGATGAGGTGTTATACATTTTCAGAAAGCCCGCTTAACGGTATTATGGAAGTTCAATTTTTAGGTCAATGAATTTTTGGAGAAAATACGATTCCATTTCATCCATTCTATTTGCTCTCTTATTTAATTCTTGCAATTCAAATCAAATAACCGATTTTAACGTGAGTCTCTTTGTTCCGGCGCCTCAAGACAATCCAACAACCGAGGAAAAAGCGGAACTTGGCAGAAAACTATTTTTTGATAAGCGACTGTCACGTGATGGTACCATTTCATGCGCCACTTGTCACGACCCTCGAAAGGCATTTACAGATCAATTAACCACAAGCAGAGGAATCAATGGACAAATCACAGAGCGAAATGCTCCATCCATTTTGAATGCCGGTTTTTTGAAAACGGCCATGTTTGATGCCCATTTGAAAAGTTTAGAACTACAAGTAATTGTTCCCATTCAAGAAAAAACGGAAATGGGACACAACATGAAGGTGCTAATTCCAAAACTTCGCTCCATTCCCGAGTATCAAACCGCTGCCAAAAAGATTTTCAATCGTGATTTTGATGCCTATGTGCTAACAAGAAGCATTTCCGCTTTCGAGCGAACCTTAGTTTCCATGAATAGCCGTTATGACCAATTTGTGCGAGGAAACAAACGAGCTTTAAATAAAACGGAACAAGCTGGATTGAAACTTTTTTCTGAGAAGTTGTATTGCGCCAAATGTCATCCTGCACCCTATTTCACGACGTTTGAAGCTGAAAATAATGGCTTGTATCAAGAATACGAATCGATTGCCGACAAAGGACGTTTTCGTATTCACTTAGATTCGAACGATATTGGAAAATTCAAAGTTCCTTCCTTGCGAAACATCGAGTTAACCTTCCCCTACATGCACGATGGGAGCATAAAAACGTTGGAAGATGTGATTGCTAATTATGCGAAAGGTGGACAAAAACATGCAAAACAGAACAAGGTCATCGTTCCGTTTCAATTGAACCAGAAAGAACAAAAGCAATTAATCGCTTTCTTGAAATCACTGACAGATACGAGTTATTTGAGAAATATAAATTGAACTAATTTAAATTGTGTTTAAGAATCTGATTTTGAACTCTCTTAGACTCAATTCCAAAAAAAACCTAGTTCTACCGAACTTCAACCCAATTTACACCACCAACTCCAAATCAATCTGGCGTTTGCGTAAACTCACTTCCGAAATACGCACTTGAACGCGATCGCCAAAATTATATTCTCGCTTTGTTTTTGCACCGATTATTCGAAACTTTTCCTGATCAAAATAAAAACGATCTCCCGGTATTTCCATCATTGGAACCATACCTTCGCAATGATTTTCATCCATGCGAACAAACATACCATGGTCTGCAATTCCCGAAATAGTTCCTTCAAAAACTTCTCCGATATGTTCACTAACAAAAAGCGTCATAAAATACTTGGTAGACTCACGCTCTGCCTCAGCCGCTTTTCGTTCATTTCGCGAAATGCGCTTGCATATATCATTTAATTCATTTCCATACCGATGCTTTCTAGTCGTTAATTCTTCCTGCAAAATGCGGTGAACAACCAAATCAGCGTAACGTCGAATGGGTGATGTAAAATGCGTGTAATGGTGGAATGCCAGACCATAATGTCCAATGTTTTCTGTTTCATAACTCGCTTTTGCCATCGATCGAATGGCCATCGATTGAATCAATGAAAACTCATTTTCTTCTTTTAATTCTTCAAATAGTTTGTTTAGTTTTTCCGCAATTTTTGAGGGATCGTGCAAATCTATTTTATGACCGAACTTTTCAATGAAAACAGCAAAAACTTCCATTTTCACAGGATCCGGAGCATCGTGAACTCGATAAATCATCGGGAAAGGGTCGCGGCCTTTTTCTGTTATAGAAAGAAAAGTGGCTACATGGCGATTGGCCAAAAGCATGAATTCTTCGATCAGCTTGTGAGCGTCCTTGGAAGTTTTAATTACAACTTCATTCGGTAGACCTTTCTCATTCAACTTGAATCTCATTTCCTCTGATTCAATATTTAAAGCACCTTTTTTTAGGCGGTTTTTTCGTAATATTTTTGCTATTCGATCCAGCTTTCGAAGTTCCTCTTCGTGATCTCCTGCATTTCCTTCAATAATTTCTTGTGCTTCTTCGTAAGTGAATCGTCGATCAGAATGGATGACCGTTTTACCAAACCACTCGTTATAAATCTTACCGGTTTCATCCATTTCAAATACGGCTGAAAAACTGTATTTATCTTCATGTGGTCGCAGCGAGCAGGCGATGTTCGACAGCTGTTCCGGCAGCATCGGAATCACGCGATCAACCAAGTAAACAGAATTGGAACGTAAAACTGCTTCTGCATCCATTGCCGAGCCGAGGCGCACATAATGACTGACATCTGCAATATGAACACCTACCTCGATATTCCCGTTTTCCAGAACTTTGTATGAAATGGCATCATCAAAATCTTTGGCATCAAATGGATCGATGGTAAAAGTTAGTATTTCACGAAAATCCCTTCGTTTTTCTATTTCTTTTGGATCAAGGTCAATCGGGACGAATTCAGCTTCATCGAGCACTGTTGTTGGAAAGACCGGATTGATGCCTTGATTGTACAAAATCGAAAGCATTTCTGTGTCATTGGATCCTGGCATTCCCAAAATTGCTATGACTTCGCCATAAGGGATTCCAGCAGATTTAGGCCAAACGGTAATTTTTGCCAGTACCTTTTCTCCCGGCTTGGCACCCATCAAGTTTTCTTTTGAAATGTAAATCTCCGTTCCTGTTCGATTGTTGTCTGGAACAAGAATGGCATACTTCTCTGTCATTTTTATGGTTCCAACAAACTGAAAACGCTCTCTTTCTTTGATTTCAAAAACAGCACCTTCATCGCGATTCGGGCCTTGCCTAAATACGCGAACCTTAACGATGTCGCCATTAAGTGCTTGACCTACATTCTGTGGTGCGATGTAAACATCTTTCTCTCTTCCTTCTACCACTACAAAAGCAGCTCCACGTTGGGTAATTTCAATTTTGCCTTCAACCAAATTCTCATGCGCTGAAAGCTTAAATGTATAATGGTTGATACGCTTCAAGGCTCCTTTATTTGCCAATTGATTGAGGCAATCAAACACCAATTGTCGAGACGCGGGATCTTTTGCATCAATTAAGTAGGAAACTTGCTTATGGGTTAACTCAGAGTCAGGATTTCGCTCAAAAACACGCATGACAATCGAAGTAACACCAGATTTTTTTCCAACTGAACTTGATCCTTTTTTCTTTTTAGACATACAACGAAGTTAGACAAAGTAATTGCTCCAAACTTTCATTTAGAAATAAAAAATTTTCGTAGCGGTCATATTTTGGAACCTGAGTTTGAGAAAGAATCAAAATTTCATTTTTTAAAATAGTTATAACCATTATCTTTACAAGGTAAATCAAAGGAAATATGCAACGTTATCAAAACTATGTTTTAGGTCAGTGGGTTGATGGTCAAGGTACTGAAACCAATCTTTACAATGCTATAAATGGCAATCAAATAGGAACGGTTTCTTCTGAAGGTATTGATTTTTCGGAAGTATTGGAGTATGGCCGAAAACATGGTCGAGCGTTGCGTAAAATGACGTTTCAGGAACGAGGAAGAATGCTCAAAGCACTCGCCTTGTTTCTTACGGAGCGCAAAGCAAAGTACTACGAAGTCAGCGCTTGGACTGGTGCAACCAAAGTGGATTCATGGATTGACATCGAAGGAGGAATTGGGAATTTATTCGCCAATGCGTCGTTGCGTCGCCAATTTCCTGATTTACCATATTACGTTGATGGAGTAGCGGCACCACTTTCCAAGAACGGAACTTTCATTGGACACCACATCATGGTTCCAAAAGAAGGGGTAGCAGTTCACATCAATGCATTTAACTTTCCGATTTGGGGAATGTTGGAAAAAATTGCTGTTAATCTTATGGCAGGTGTTCCGGCGGTTGTGAAACCATCAGAGTTTACGAGTTTTTTAACCGAAGTCATGGTACGTGATATCATTGATTCAAAAATTTTGCCGGAAGGTTCATTGCAGCTTGTTTGTGGTTTGGGACGTGGATTGATTGATTCGGTAGATAGCCGAGACGTGGTAACGTTTACTGGTAGTGCCGCCACCGGAACAATGTTGAAAGCACTGCCTCAAATTGCTGCGGAAAGTGTTCCATTTAACTTGGAAGCAGATTCATTGAATGCGACCATCCTTGGTCAGCACGCAACACCCGGAACAGAGGAATTTGACTTATTCATTAAAGAAACAGTAAAAGAAATTACCATCAAAGCCGGACAAAAATGTACAGCGGTTCGACGAATCATTGTTCCTGAAAATTTAATTGAAGAAGTTCAAAAAGGAATTGCGGCGCGGTTGGCTTCCACGAAAATTGGGGACCCAAGTGTTGAAGGTGTACGCATGGGAGCTTTGGCAACGCGTCTGCAAGTTGAACGTGTTCGAGCAAACGTTGAAAAATTGGCTCAATCACAAGAAATTGTTTTTGGTGATTTGGATGATTTCGAAGTAACTGGTGCAGATAAAAATATTGGAGCTTTCTTTTCACCCATTTTATTCCTGAATGATAATCCATATGCGAAAACCGATGTTCACGAAATCGAGGCGTTTGGGCCAGTTTCAACCATTATGCCTTATAAAACCTTGGATGACGCAATCGAATTGGCAAAAATGGGTAAAGGATCTTTAGTTTCCTCAATTGTTACACCGAATGATAAAGAAGCGACTGAATACGTGGTTGGTGCGGCAAGCATGCACGGACGAATTTTAGTTTTAAATAAAGATTGTGCTAAGGAAAGTACTGGACATGGTTCTCCGATGCCGCTATTAACGCATGGTGGTCCAGGAAGAGCAGGGGGAGGAGAAGAAATGGGCGGTAAACGTGGTGTTTTGCACTATTTGCAACGTACAGCGATTCAAGGACATCCAACTACGATTACTAAAATTACACAGCAATTCCAAGTTGGAGCTGAAATGCCAGAAGCCAATCCGCATGTGTTCCGCAAGCATTTTGAAGAGTTGGAAGTCGGAGAAACGGTTTTCACGCACAAACACACGGTAACCGATGCTGATATTGTAAATTTCGCTAATGTTTCTGGAGATAATTTCTATGCCCACATGGATGCCACATCGCTCGAGGGAACTATTTTTGAACAACGCGTAGCTCACGGTTATTTTGTTCTTTCCAAAGCAGCAGGATTGTTCGTTGATCCAAAGAAAGGACCAGTTTTACTCAATTATGGGTTGGACGAAGCTCGATTTACGAAGCCCGTTTATCCAGGAGCAACAATTGGAGTGCGGTTTACGGTAAAAGAAAAAATTGATCAGGAAAAACGTTCCGAAGATGACATTCCAAAAGGAATCGTAAAATTTTTAGTGGATGTTTATGACGAAACGGGTGAAACCGTAGCTTTGGCTACTATCTTGACGATGGTGAAGAAGTTGAACGGTTAAATGCCAATGAATACATTTTTAGTTTTAGATGACGATTGTTATCTGATCGGTGTTTTCGTCAGATTTTACTGAATTTAATAGTCGGTTTAATTATTTTTGCTATCCAAATGCGACATCTTTCCAACTCAAAACCTTGCCGGTAGTTCTATTTTGATTTAACAAACCGGTGTAAACTAAGGTTTTACTTTCAACTAAATTTGGGTCAAATTTTTCGAAATAACTCAACCCTTTGAACATGTCATGCATAATTGTTTGACTGGCTTTTATTTCCACTAAATTTACTTTTTCCGTATCCTGCCAAATAAAATCCACTTCATGCCCTACCGCATCACGCCAAAACCAAAAATCCAACATTAAATTTTGATGGTAATTTTGCTTCAGGTATTCATTGATAACATAATTTTCGAACAAACTACCTTTGTAAGGACTGATTCCCAAACTGGAAGCATCTCTAATTTTCAATAAAAAACACAATAATCCAGTGTCATAGAAATAGAGTTTTGGACTTTTTGTAATTCGCTTGTTAAAATTCGAATAATACGGCTGTAATTGATATAAAATATAACTTGTTTCCAATACTGAAATCCATGATTTTGCGGTTGGTTGGGAGATTCCACATTCATTGGCAAGCGAATTCAAATTTAGTAGTTGTCCAACACGAGCGGCACAAAGAGATATGAAATTTCGAAATTGTTTCAAATCCTTCACGTGAATAAGCTCAGAAAGATCTCGCTCAACATACGTTTGAAGGTAATTCGAATAAAAAACCTTGGAAGGAATATCCCGATCATAAATCGCAGGGTAGAATCCTTTTTGTAGATTGACAGCATAATCGTCTTCAAGCCATCCAGCACGTTGCATTTCCAAGTTGTCAAAGGGTAAAAGTTTGAAAAGTGCTACTCGGCCAGCCAGACTTTGAGCGATGTTGCGCATCAAATGAAAATTCTGTGAGCCGGATAGAATGTATTGCCCCATGATTTTATCCATATCCACTTTTGTTTGCAGATAAGAAAACAATTCTGGAACACGCTGTATTTCGTCAAATATAACATATTGGTTATATTCAGCTAAAAATCCGTTTGGATCGTATATTGCATAATTTCTATTGTCCAAATTTTCCAAATTAACGTAAGTATATTTTGGAAATTCATTTTTTAAAAAAGTGGTTTTACCAGATTGTCGTGGACCTGTTAATGCCAAAATTGGATATTTGCCAAGATAAATATCCATTTCCTTTTTTATGGCTCTTATTGCACTCATAAACAATAACTTTATGAAGACAAATATACATTCTATTTTGAAAATACACTATATATAACTTTGAAAATACACTATACATAACTTTGAAATTACACTATATATTACTTTGATATTTCACTACTAACCAGTTTGAAAATACACGAATTAAATATGAAAGTTATAGGGGGTCGAATGTTAATTAAAAATGATTACAATTTAATCGAAAGCGAGAAACTCTGTGTTTTTTAAATGAATCTAAACAAAAATAGGAAACTTGACTTGGGTTTCTTAATTTTACAAAATATCACATGAAATTTACAAATAAATTTACCCGCTTTGTTACTTTTTTAGTTTATTTTGGAAGCGTATCGCAATTCCTCTCGCAGGATTTTAAATCGAAATATTCAATCATCCTAGTTATCGATGGTCCGCGTTATTCTGAAACATTTGGCGATACTTCCTGCAAATACATCCCAAAAATGGGAAAAGAGCTTATTAAGGAGGGGGTGTTCTTCGAGAATTTTAAAAACAATGGTCCGACATACACCGTGCCTGGTCATGTTGCTATGACAACAGGAATCTATCAACGCATTTCAAATGGAGGAACCAGTTTTCCAAGATCTCCTTCGATTTTTCAGTATTATTTAAAAGCATCTAATTCCCCAAAAAGCGATGCTTATGTTGTTGCTAGCAAAGGAAAACTAGATGTTTTAGTTAATACAAAAACGAAAAAATGGAAAAATCAATATATTGGTTCAACTTACTGCGGGCCCAATGGATTGGGAATTGGATATGGTAGTGATGAAAAAACTTTTTCAAAAGTAATGGAATTAGTTTCAGGAAATAATCCCCCTCATTTGATGTTAATAAATCTTTTAGCTGTGGATGTTTATGGACATGCGAATATGTGGAATAAATACCTTGAATCAATTAAAGTTTGTGATAATTACGCTGATTCATTGTGGAAAGTAATCCAATCCAATCCAATTCTCAAGGATAAAACAACGCTTTTCATTACAAACGACCATGGGAGGCATTTAGATGGTAAAAAAACCGGTTTCATCAGTCATGGCGACAATTGCTCGGGATGTAGACACATTTCATTGTTGGTTCTCGGTCCGGATGTTAATAAAGGGAAAAGAGTCAAAAAAGAAGCTGAACTAATTGATATCAGCAAGACGATTTCAAAAATGATGAGTTTTGATATGCCTACTTCAAATGGTCGTTTCCTTGAAGAACTATTCTCAACTGAAAAATGAAATTTTAAAAAAAATTAACTCAATGCAACTTATTTAAAGGTTTCAAAGTCATATCGATACAAACATTCTCTTATCAAACGAACCCGTCATGAAATTTTTTTGGCGGGTTTTTTGTTTCTGACTTGTTACTTTCTATAGAATCTTGCATTAATAGTTAAAAAACGCATTTGACGAAAATCTACATTTTAATTCATTTTTATTTACCTAAAATTAATTATCATGTTGAAACCGATTATTGCATCTTTAGCATTGGTTATTTTTTCAAATGTCCTTCAAGCCCAAATAAATAGTTCCCAAAAAAGAATAGAAGCAGTATGCATTGTAGGAAGTAGTGTAGGTGATAGCTATGAGACGCGAACTGAGGAAATAGCAAATTTTTTAGAGTCAAAGAATGTAAAAGTTCATCGTTTTTACGATGGCAATAATCATTGGGACCGAATAAAAACAGCGGCAGAAAACTGCACATTCTTTATTTATTCAGGCCATGGAACAAACCTCGGACTTGATGGTGGTTATGGCGGAATGGTCGTAGATAACTTTATTTCCGCTCAACAAATTGTTAATGAATTAAAATTCAAAAAAGACGCCATTGTTGTTTTCCAATCTGCATGTGGAAGTGCAGGTTCATCGAGTGGTGATCAAGGGGATATAGGTGTGAAAAAAGCATGCGATCGCGTAATTGGAACTGCAACACCCTTTTTATTATCTGGAGCCAAAGCATTTTACGCCAACAATTACATTGGAGGAGCCAAAGATTTTGTAAGTAATATACTTGAGGGCAAAACGATAAACGAGGCATTTATAACGACAACTGAAACTTGGAATAAAATTGAAAAAAATGAGCAATTAATTGACAAAAGGTTATCCCCAATATTTCAAATAGGAATTTCATCGGAAAAGCAGTGGAATAGAGCAAACTCGAAGCGAAAAGGATATCACATTGCATATGTCGGGGTGCCAAATTTCAAACTAAACGAGTTAAATCTTCTTTCTAAGAAATAAATTATTTCTTTAAGTCAGATAACTTCTCAAATGCATCCTTGATGTGTCTAACAGGTTCAATAACCATGCGCAGTTTGTCGTTGTTTTGAACCAAACGATATCCTTCACCAATCGACATAATTCTATTTAATAAATTGGTAAATGTTTCCGTTTCATAAAAAGCAGATTGTGGATTGGAAATGAAATAACCCACCAATTTTGAAGACTTGATAACCAAGCGTTCCAGCCCAAGTTCTTGTGCCAACCAACGTAATTGAAATGAGAACAACAATTCTTTCACTTCTTTCGGAAGTGGTCCGAAACGATCTATCAATTGCTTTGCATAATTGTCTAATTCTTCTTGATTTTTCAAGTTGTCAAGTTCCTGATACAAACTCAAACGTTCGTTTACATTGTTTACGTAATCATCTGGAATGCGAACCTCCATGTCTGTTTCGAAAATACAATCGTTGACATAAGAACCAAATGTGTCTGTCTGACGCTCATCAAACAATTCTTTGAATTCACTTTCACGTAATTCATTCATCGCTTCGTTCAGAATCTTCTGATACATTTCAAACCCGATTTCAGAAATGAATCCGCTTTGCTCGCCACCCAACATATTTCCAGCTCCGCGAATATCCAAATCTTTCATTGCAATGTTGAATCCAGATCCTAAATCGGAGAATTGAACCAACGCTTCCAAACGTTTTCTGGCTTCTGACGTCAACACACTAAATTTAGGTGCTATCAAATAACAAAATCCTTTTTTATTGCTACGTCCAACTCGTCCACGCAATTGGTGTAAATCACTCAATCCAAATTTATTCGCGTCGTTGATGATGATTGTATTTGCATTCGAAATGTCAATTCCTGATTCAATGATGGTAGTAGCCAAAAGCACGTCATATCTTCCTTCAATGAAATCCATCATCACTTTTTCGAGCTGCGGGCCTTCCATTT
>JBIIVA010000232.1:0-3422 GCA_044339705.1 Crocinitomicaceae bacterium | reverse complement strand
CGTATGTTTTGAATGAAAAAATATGCTCCCAACCAACCTTGGATGCACTCAAAGAATGTTTGAAAGGTGTAATGACAGATGGAACGGGAGCAGCTTTGAAAAGCATGGAATTTAAAATCGCTGGGAAAACTGGAACAGCCAAACTAGTGAGTCAAGGTGGTTATTCTTCTGAAGAAAAATTAAGTGAATACCAGGCTTCTTTCGTTGGTTATTTCCCAGCTGACGACCCAATTTATTCATGTATTGTCGTGATTTCAAAACCAAAAGTTGCTTATTATGGTGCTGCTGTTTCAGGAACCGTTTTCGCGGCAATCGCTAACAAAGTTTATGCTTCCACTTTAAAATACCACGATGCTGTCAATGAGAAGAAACAAAAGTCGAATCAAGTTCCTCTGGTGAAATCTGGAAATAAACGTGACATAACTTCAGTATTGAAAGGCTTAAAGGTAAGGTACCAATTGAATTACGAGGGAGAATGGTTATCGACTGATACTTTGAAAGGATCCGTGCATCTGAATAGAAAAGTAATTCCAAAAGACAAAGTTCCGAATGTATATGGAATGACTGCTAAGGACGCCATTTATCTGCTAGAAAGTCGTGGTTTGATCGTAAAAATGAAAGGTTATGGACGTGTTGTTTCGCAATCCATTTTGAAAGGAACAGATATTACGAAAGGTCAATTGATAAAAATTGAATTGAGATGAGGCAGCTGAATTCACTTTTGGAAAACATCAATTTCAAACTTGTAAATGGGAGTTTGGAGCAAAGCGCCTCTGACTTAGTTTTTGATTCAAGAAAAGCTGTGGCTGATTCTGTATTTTTTGCAATTGTGGGATTTACGAACAATGGCCATCAATACGTTCAACAAGCTTACAATCAAGGATGCCGAATTTTTGTGGTTCAAGAGAAAGTTGAATTACCTGAAGATGCTACAATCATACTAGTTCATAATACTTCCGAAGCCTTAGGTTTAATGGCTTGCAATTATTATGGAAATCCTTCCAAGAAATTAAAATTAATTGGAATTACAGGAACAAATGGTAAGACAACTACAACAACCTTGCTTTTCAATTTATTCATGAATTTAGGCTACAAAGCAGGATTAATTTCAACGGTAGTCAATAAAATTGGTAACGAGGTAATTCCATCTACACACACAACACCAAATCCGGCTGAATTAAATCAACTCTTGGATAAAATGATCAACGCAGGATGCGAATATTGCTTTATGGAAGTTAGCTCGCACGCCGTTCACCAACATCGAATTGCCGGTTTGGATTATAAAATCGCCGTTTTCACAAACATCACTCACGATCATTTGGATTACCATAAAACATTCGCAGAATACATCCGAGTCAAAAAAGCGTTTTTCGATGGGTTGAACAAAGATTCATTCGCACTCACAAACGCCGATGACAAAAATGGAATGGTGATGCTTCAAAATACCAGTGCTTCAAAAAAATCTTTTGCCTTAAAAACACCTGCTGATTTTAAAGGAAAAGTGATTGAAAATGCATTATCTGGTCTAGTAATGACCATCAACAATACCGAAGTCTATTCGAGATTAGTTGGTGATTTTAACGCATACAACTTATTGGCAGTATTCGGTGTAGCATCAATCTTAGGAATTGAAGAATTAGAGGTTTTGAGGGTATTAAGCAACTTGGAATCGGTTGAAGGAAGATTTCAGTACTTACGGAGCACAAAGGGAATTACTGCAATTGTTGACTATGCTCATACACCAGACGCTTTAGAAAATGTTCTGAAAACGATTCGCGGAATTCGCAAAGGAACAGAACAAATTATTACGGTTGTTGGGTGTGGTGGAGATCGAGACAAAACAAAACGACCTAAAATGGCTTCGATAGCGGCTGAAATGAGCGATAAAGTCATACTTACTTCTGACAATCCAAGATCTGAAAATCCGGCAACGATACTTGAAGAAATGGAAGCAGGACTGGATGAAAATCAGCAATTAAAGTCACTTACGATTCAAGATCGAAAACAAGGAATTAAAACCGCGATTACATTGGCGAATTCAGGTGACATCATTTTGATTGCAGGAAAAGGACATGAGAAATATCAAGAAATTATGGGAGTTCGCCACGATTTTGATGATTTAAAAATTACGAACGAATTGTTTAACCAACTGAAGAAATAATGCTTTACTACTTATTTGATTATTTGGATAAATTGAATTTCCCGGGAGCGGGATTATTCGACTATATTTCTTTCCGAGCAGCGATGGCTTTGATTACATCGCTCATTGTTTCGATCTTCTTCGGTAAGAAAATTATTGGAGCCTTGAAAAAACAGCAAATTGGCGAAACGGTTCGTGATCTTGGTCTCGATGGACAAATACAAAAGTCTGGCACGCCAACAATGGGTGGAATCATCATTCTGAGTGCAATTCTCATTCCGACTTTGCTTTTTGCCAAGTTACACAACGTGTATGTGATAACGATGCTCATTTCAACAGTTTGGCTTGGAGTTATTGGTTTTTTAGATGATTACATCAAAGTTTTTAGAAAAAACAAGGAGGGATTAAAAGGAAAGTTCAAAATAATCGGTCAAATTGGCGTTGGATTAATCGTCGGATGTATTCTTTATTTCTCGGAAAATGTGGTGGTTCACAAGCGAGTACCCGCTGATTATAAACTACAAGCTGATGAGCGATTTGTTTCTCAACATCACATTCAAAACGAAGGCGAATATTTTAAATGGATCAAAACGGATGATATGACAACTACGATTCCATTTATTAAAGGCAACGAATTCAATTACAACTGGTTAATTGGTGATTGGCAAAAATCATACGGTTGGTTATTGTTCATTCCAATCGTGATTTTCATCGTAATCGCAGTATCGAATGGAGCCAACATGACCGATGGATTGGATGGATTGGCAACTGGAACTTCCGCTATTATTGGAATTGCACTTGCGGTATTGGCCTACGTTAGCTCACACGCCAAATTCGCAGATTACTTGAATGTAATGTATATTCCTCACGCGGAAGAATTAGTGATTTTCATCAGTGCTTTCGTAGGTGCTTGTATCGGATTTTTATGGTACAACTCCTTCCCTGCTCAAGTTTTCATGGGTGACACGGGAAGTTTGGCTCTTGGTGGGATAATCGCGGTATTTGCCATTTCGATTCGAAAAGAATTACTCATCCCTGTCTTATGCGGAATTTTCTTGATTGAGAATTTATCGGTGATGCTGCAAGTAGGCTATTTCAAACTTACCAAAAAACGCTTTGGTGAAGGTCGACGAATATTTCTTATGGCTCCTCTCCATCATCATTATCAGAAAAAAGGAATTCACGAAGCAAAAATCGTTTCACGCTTTTGGATTGTGGCGATTTTATTGGCTGTTGTAACCATTGTAACGCTGAAATTGAGATAAATTGAACGGATCAGAAA
>JBIIVA010000231.1:0-3423 GCA_044339705.1 Crocinitomicaceae bacterium | reverse complement strand
ATATAAAATAGTTCTCCTAAAATCTGATTTTTTTGACAAATTGAACCAATTGATTTCACAGTCTTAAATTACTTATCAACAAATTTTGATTTTAGTTGATAGCATTTTATATTTACAGCACAAATTAAACATTATGAAAAATAATCTACTACCTCAAATTTGTTTCTTGTTGATCTTATGTTTTTGTTTCAATGCAAAGTCGCAAGGAATCTCATGTTCGCAAGCTGCTCCAGTGACTCCTGGAACATATGTCGCTAACACCTTAATCGGTGAGGCTTCTCAATTCGATGCAGATTCTGCCGGATGGTATAGTTTTACGCCATCGGTATCAGGAATTTTGAACATAAACTCTTGTGGAGGAGGATCAGATACCCGAATTCATATTTGGGAGGGGAATTGTGGTTCGTTGCAATTAATTGAGTCCAATGATGATTTTACTGGTTGTATTTCTTCGGGTTCAAATGCCTATGCATCTCGAATAGAAAATGTCATTCTTATTGCGGGAAATACTTACTTTTTTGAATGGGATGATGTTTGGTCCTCTTCCGGCTTTACATGGAGTTTTAGCTTTTCTGTTTTACCGAACAATAATGATGTTGAAATCAATTACTTGACGAATCGATATACCAGAATTCCAATATCCCAAGCTCAAAACGGTATTGCTTTGGGAGGTTCTTTGAAGAACTTAAGTAGCAACACTCTTACGAACGTAGTATTGACAGCAGAAATCTATGAATTGCCGAATACAACTACTCCGGTAACAACTTTTTCATCAACTCCAACCTCATTAAATATTGGAGATGAATTGACCGTGGTTAGCGGTATTTGGTCTCCAGTTTTAACTTCTTCAAAATCTTATCAAATCAAATATGTAAAAACACAAACCGAGGTTGATCAAGTTACATCCAACGATCAAATTACTCAAAATTTAATTTTAGATTATAACTACCTAGCGCGTGACAACGATACATATACAACTGCATTTAATTGGGGAAGTTCAAATTATTCACAAGGTGTTCGATATTCTGTTACAGGTTCTGATCAAATGACAGGTGTTCAATACTTCATTGCATCAAATTCGACTTCTCAAGTATACACTGTTCAGGTTTTTCCAATTACCAATGGAACGATTGGAACTACAGCTTTGTATTCTTCCGCAAACATTACAAATAATGGTGCAGGCTGGAAAACACATATTTTCCCTTCTCCTTTAGCAGTTAATGCCGGCGAGTATTTGATTGCTATTACAAAAACCGGAAGCACAGCATTCCCCGTAGGTTGTGATGCTAATGTTTTTACTCCTGAAAGAAATTTTGTACGTACTGGTAGCAGCCCATGGTTTCCAATGGAATTGTATGGGGTTAGTTATGCATTTATGATTCGACCTAGATTTGGTTTTGATCCTGCAAATGATATTGTTTTTCAAAGTAATTTAAACCCTGGTTTTGAGTACACTCGAATTCATGCCAGACAGTCATTATCAGGAAATCAACTGCAATTTGTAGCAAGTGGAAGAAACCAAGGTGTTCAATTGATCCAGGGAGTAACGATGACTGCAACTCTCAAAGATAGTCAAAACAATGTTTTATATTCATCAACTTCAAATCCTCAAGATTTGAACCCTTCTCAAACTGGAACGTTTTCCGTCCCTTCTTTTACAGTAAATGAATTGGGTGACTACACGATAGAATATGTTTTTTCTGCCCCCACTGATCAGATTCCTCAAAATAATTCTCAATCAACGATTTTTTCAAGAACGAAACAGTCTATGTCCAGAACATATGGAATTACAGGGTCTTTAGGTATTGGAGCGAATGCAACACTAGGTGTTTATGATAATGGTATTTTAGGTCAAACATTCACATTGTCAAATGATGATTATTTGGACTCTGTTCAATTCATTTTAAATCCTACAACTCCAGCAAACCAGCCTGTTAGAGTAGATATTTATGCTACGGCTAATGGAGTTCCAACAGGATCTCCAATTGCTTCTACAACAACTTACACAACCACATCTGCAGATAATACAAACGGCGTTGTTTTAAAGCTTCCAATCGTAAATGGTTCTCTGCCCTTAACAGCTGGAACATATTTCTTCGGTGTAATTGAAAATGCCGGAAATTTGAGTTTGGCCACTTCCACTAATTACCATACTCCAAATCGTGCTTTTATCAAGTGGGATCAAAGTCCAGCAGGAGCAAACACTTGGATTCCTTTGGAGCAGTTCAATCTTCTTGTGTCTTACGTAATAAATCCAATCTTTAAAACTTGTATTCCAATTACGAATTCAGACATCATAACTTCAGCATCTTGTGGCGCCCAAGACGGTTCAATCAATAATTCATTTATTGGCGGAACAGGAAATTTGAACTTCATTTGGTCAAATGGTGAAACAAGCGAAGATCTTGATTCATTAGCCAGCGGAGTATATGGTTTGACAGTTACAGATTTAAACATGTGTTCTGTGTCAAGTAATTTTGTTGTTCCGAGTTTGTCAGATTTAACAGTTGTTTCATCGAAGACAAACGTAACGTGTCCTCAGGGCTCAGATGGCCAAATTGCATTGTTGATCTCAAATGGAGTTTCGCCGTATACATTCTCTTGGAATAACAACATCGTAGCAAATGATACGGCAATAGCTTTATCGGCAGGCACATATACATGTACAGTAACTGATTCCACAGGTTGCGTGGTAGTGGTTTTTGATACACTAACTGAGTTGTCTGCCATTTCAATTACTGGTAATGAATACTTAACAGTTTGTACATCATCAGAAACCGTTGATCTCAGTGTTTCTGCTCAGGGAGGTATCGGATCATATATTTATTCTTGGTTGGGTACTCCAGAAAATCAATCAACTTTATCTGGTGTTTCCTTGGGTAATTACACTTGTGTGGTTTCCGATAGCCTTGGTTGCACGGATACTATTTCTACATCAGTTTTGTTAACGGACTTTTCTGCTTCAGCATCTGGGACAGAT
This sequence comes from Crocinitomicaceae bacterium, assembly GCA_044339705.1. GTDB lineage: Bacteria > Bacteroidota > Bacteroidia > Flavobacteriales_D > Crocinitomicaceae > UBA952. The sequence goes on along the minus strand of JBIIVA010000231.1, from coordinate 443 downwards.
TTATTGTGTAATGGTTCGAGTGCAGGTTCAGTGTCTATTAATGCGAGTGGTGGCACTTTACCATACACTTATGATTGGTCAAATTCAACCAATACCACAGCAATTCTTGTGGGTTTATCTGGGGGTAATTATAGCTGTGTTGTATCTGATTCCCAGGGCTGTGTTGACACCGTTACTGCAATTTTGACGGAGCCAAGTGCTATTGTTGTCACCTCAAATGTAACAAGTGAAGATGAAGGTAATGACGGAGCTATTGATTTAACAGTATCCGGAGGTGTGTCCCCTTACACGTATCAATGGGAGAACAATTCGACCAGTCAAGATTTAGTTTCATTGGCAGGCGGAACTTACACATTTACAATCACTGACGCTAATGGTTGTGTTTATTTAGACAGCGTAGTTGTACCCACATCTGTTGGGATTTTCGAAAATTCAAACAGATG
>JBIIVA010000230.1:0-3449 GCA_044339705.1 Crocinitomicaceae bacterium | reverse complement strand
CTGGAGGAAAATCATCTTCGTCTAAAACCTTATCAAACTGATGTTCCACAATAAAACTCTCGATATTTCCGTATTTTAAATCCCCCGCAAACGTGTATGAGGAAGTATAACCCTTTGGCTTCAAAATTTGGTTGATTGATTTTATTTTTCTGTGTTTTTCCGGATAAAGAGAAATAGCAACTTCAGGGATACCCGGATAACCTGCTAAAATCGATGTGTTAACAATTTCAGATGTCGTATTTGTTGCATAAATATTGGAAAAAAGCACTCCTTCTTTGGCCATTTTGTCGAAATTAGGCGTTGCTCCTTTCGTATTACTTAAACAACCAATGGCGTTTGCCGTCCAACTTTCCAAAATGACAAAGACCAAATTTGGTTTGCTATCTTCGATAATGTAATTGTTGTGATTTCTATCAAAATCAAAAAGCGTATGAACAATGTTTTCAGCTTTTTTAGGCGATATACTGGGTAATATGTCTTTGAAGTCAGTTTTCAAATAGAGTAAATAACTATTTCCGAAAAAATAGGTCAAATTAATTGATAAGTCATTGATTTTGTGTTCTTTGGAAAAACAAGCGGAGTCAATGTTTATTGGAATTTGCTGCCAGCCGCCACGAGCAAAGAGTAAGCAAAAACCAATTAAAAGTGGAAAGGCTAAAACCAAATACGATCTTTCTTTCCAATTGTTAGCAACCAAAGTAAATCGCTGTGGAGGAAGTAATTTTCTAATTAGAAAATATGCCGCAAAAATTTCGAAAATTAAGAATAAAGAGAAGAATATCGTCATGGAATAGTCAGCGGTTCTGAAAACTTCATCCGGATTGGAGAGGTGCATGAATACACGCGACGTGAGTTTATGATTCCACTCAAAGTATGCGTTTATTTCCGCACTGTGAATAATTGAAACGACAAGGATTTCAATTCCGAAAACCAAGTAAAACATCCAGCGTAGCCATTTATGTTTTTGAATTTTCAATAAAAACATCAAGCAAAGCGGAATAACGGATAAAAATGCCGCCGTTGCCAAATCCAGACGTAAGGAATAGATGAAAATCAATGGGAAACTAATTCCTGATTTTGAGAAAACATCGAAATGAATAATTGAAAATAAAAGTCGTTGAACGTCGAAAAGTAAAATCCAAAAGAGAAATAGAATCAGAAAATTTTTGATTAATATTTTGGTAATCTTCCCTTAACAAAGTTAAGGATTCAAATTCAACGAAACAGCAAAATTAATTTTAAGAATTTGTATGCAATCCCTTTATTAAGCACATTCAAATATTAAGCAACCTTCTTAATTTTATTGCGTTTAATAAATCATAGAAAATATACAACTTGAAAACATTATTAATACTATTTTCTTTTATTTTTCTATTTGAAATAACTGTTTTTAGTCAAGCGGTGACTGCAAGTGACTGTCCGCAAGCAGTTAACATATGTAGCAACGCTAATTTTTCGATTGATGCCAACGGAAGCGGGGTTGAAGAGTTGGATAATGCGTCAATATCTAATCCACAAACCAATCCTACCCCAGGAAACTCAGGCTGTTTGTTAACAGGTGAAACGAACAGTACTTGGATGATTATCAACGTTGCGAGTAGTGGTACATTGGAGTTTTCATTTGGCCCTACCTCTCCTGCAACCGGCTATTACGATTGGATTATGTGGCCATATTCCGCAAATGCCTGTTCTCAAATTGCTTCTAACCAATTGGCTCCTATTCGTTGTAATTGGAACTTATCCTCAGTGGGCTACACAGGAATGGCCAGTCCTGTTCCCAATGGAGGCATGTCAGGGAACTTTGAACCTGAATTACAAGTTACTGCAGGTCAACAATTTGTTTTATGCTTATCCAATTTCAGTAATAATGTCACGAATATTCCTCTTAATTTCTTTGGAACGGCAAATGTTAGTTGTAATACTGTAATTCCGATAACCGTAAATAGTATGACTATTTGTCCAGGTCAATCAGTTACTTTAACAGCCTCTTATTCAACTGGTAATCTTTCTACTTTTACATGGAGTCCTGGTGGTCAAACTGGACAGAGTATTACTGTTAGTCCAACATCAACAACTACGTATTCTGTAACCGCATCAGGAACAACAAATAATGGAGGTGTAGCAACAGGAGTTGGCTCAGGAACAATTTCTGTGTTATCGGCAAATAATCCAGTCTGTGGATGTACGGTGACAGCAAGTAATTCCGGTCCCGTTTGCGCTGGAAATACGTTTAATTTATCCGCAACCAATTTGACAAATGGTAGTTATGAGTGGTCATTGAATGGTGCTTCAGTTGGATCTACTCAAAATTTAACCAATTTGCCTACCAGTGCTCCAGGATCATACACTATCAATCTATCCGCAACCGATGGTTTAGGCAATGTTTGTACATCAAATACTACGCTCATTGTTCACCCCTTACCGAGTGTTGATGCAGGTCCAGATATTAATGTTTGTTATAACACCCCCGTTATACTATCTGCCTCAGGTGCTAATTCTTATAATTGGAATAACAACGTCCAAAACGGTGTTTCATTCGTGCCATCAATTTCAGGGGTTTACAGCGTTACTGGTACAGATTTGAATGGCTGTCAAAATACAGATAATCTTTCACTGTCATTTTTAAACGCTATTTCACCATCCATAACTCCAAATGAAACAAATGGATGCAATCCGTTTTCCGTTATTTTTCAAAATAATTCAAACCAGCCTCAAAATTGTTTATGGGATTTTGGAAATGGAACAACAGCCAATAATTGTTCAAATCAAACAGCTACATACACCCAAATAGGTTGTTATGATGTTACAATATCGCAAACGGATATTCAAGGATGCGATACTACAGTGACATTTCAAAACATCATTTGTGTTGAAGAATCAAAAGCTGAATTTACGCCAACGCCAGCGGTAATTGGACCAGGAAATAATAATGTCATGTTTCTAAATGGTTCACAAGGTGCCCAAAATTATCTTTGGGATTTTGGTGATGGGAATACATCTACTGAATTTGAACCGAATCATCAATTTGATGTTTCAACTCAGACTGGTTATGAAGTCACTTTAATATCATTCTCACCTGCGGGATGCACGGACACTATAAATATGCCTATTTCTTATGAAGAACAGTTGATATTTTATGTTCCAAACTCCTTTACACCGGATTCAGATGAACATAATCAAACTTTTGGCCCCGTCTTTACCAGCGGTTTTGATCCTTTCAACTTTGAAATGAAAATTTATAATCGTTGGGGTGAATTAATATTTGTAACCTTAGATCATTCCAAGGGCTGGGATGGTTCTTTTGGCTCGAAAGGGGTTAAAGTGGGTCACGTTTTTTTTCTGGGGAGTTAACTATATTTGAATTCAAAAAATGGAGTGGATTTTAAAGATATTATTTCAAGTATTCTGCCCTCAGGATTGCTTGAGCATTTCGAGATTACTGACTTTAA
>JBIIVA010000228.1:0-3470 GCA_044339705.1 Crocinitomicaceae bacterium | reverse complement strand
TTGTTAAAATATTACGGTGCGGCTAATTTAACTCCAGACGGAATCAGTAGTCAATACGGAACTTCTCAAGCTTAGACTGTTTCAGGGTTTAATACCGTATGTAATCCAGTTGCACAGAGCAAAGGTCTTGGCGCCTTTTGCGTAAGTACTTCATCCGGATCATTTCAGGGAATGCGAGCAATTCTTGCTCAAGGAAAACAACATACCGTTCTATGAAGTTTGGCCTTCTACAATTTTAGACATGGGGATTCTGTATGGACTGAAAGAAATTCCAATAGAAGAGCACGACCAGGATGAGGTTCGCTATTTCGAAGGCAAAAGACATTCAGATGGTGAAATCGATCGCGTGTTGATTTGTCCTGAAAGACGCAAGCACGAAATTATGGGTTTGATGTTACATCTGCTCGATTAGTTACTGGTTTAATTACGGACGCGGGGTATGCGAAGCAAGTGAACAAGCTGTAATTTACTTTATTTGCATCAGTATCATTTTTTATTCCGTTTGGAATACTGGTCAAGGTTGGGATGGAATTTTTACCTTTTTTGAAAAGCACCCTGAAAAATGCACTTTAGTTGCTTTAACACATGCTTTATACTCAAATTCACACTTTGTTACCCACCAAGAATTTTTCTTATGGAAGAATATCGTGTTTTGGTGGTAACAGTCCTTATATCCGTTGTTTGGTTATCTGTTACCTTTCTCACAATAAATCAAAGCGAAGAAGTTGGTTTAAAAATGATGCCGATTTTGGAAAGAAGAAGGGTATTTGTTCAACGATTTTTTTGGGCTCTAATTTTAGGTGTTTTCGTGCTTTTCTTTGTGGCGCTTAGTTGGTATACTATTGTTGACATAAAGACTACTTCATAAAACTACTCCAAATATTAAAAACGAGCCTTTTACTTCGCATAATTAACCGCTCTTTTCTCGCGAATAACGGTAACCTTCACCTGTCCGGGATAAGTCATTTCTGTTTGAATGCGTTGTGAAATCGTAAATGATAACTCCTCAGAACGTTGATCGGATACTTTTTCGGCTTCAACTAGAACACGAAGTTCCCGTCCTGCTTGAATCGCATATGCACTTTGAACGCCATCGTAAGACAAGGCCAAATTTTCAAGTTCTTTAATTCGCTTGATATAGGCTTCAACGATTTCACGTCGTGCACCTGGACGAGCACCAGAAATAGCGTCACAAACCTGTACGATTGGAGAAATCAATGTTGTCATTTCTATTTCATCGTGGTGAGCTCCAATTGCGTTCAAAACTTCCCCTTTTTCACCGAACTTATCAGCGATTTTCATCCCTAATATAGCATGCGGCAATTCCGGTTCTTCGTCTGGCACTTTTCCAATATCATGCAATAATCCGGCGCGTTTGGCCAATTTCACATTCAACCCAAGTTCTGCAGCCATGATGGCACAAAGATTCGCGACTTCACGGGAGTGTTGCAATAAGTTCTGCCCATAAGATGAACGGTATTTCATTCGTCCAACCATACGCATCAACTCAGGATGCAATCCATGAATTCCTAGATCGATACATGTTCTTCGGCCTGTTTCAGCGATTTCTTCATCTAACTGTTTCTTTGTTTTACCAACGACTTCTTCGATTCTCGCCGGGTGAATACGACCATCAGAAACTAATTGATGCAAAGCCAATCGGGCAATTTCTCGTCTTACAGGATCAAAACATGAAAGAATGATTGCCTCAGGGGTATCGTCAACAATAATTTCTACTCCCGTTGCAGCTTCCAAAGCTCGAATATTTCGACCTTCACGACCGATAATTCGACCTTTGACTTCATCTGATTCAATATTAAAGACTGAAACTGCATTTTCAATCGCTTGCTCTGTTGCAACACGCTGAATGGATTGGATGACAATTTTTCGTGCTTCTTTATTTGCATTGAGTTTTGCCTCTTCAGTAATCTCTTTAATCGATGCCATCGCCGCTGTTCTTGCTTCGTCTTTAAGAGCCTCCATGAGCATTCCTTTTGCCTCGTCAACGCTCATGTTGCTGATTTTAGACAGTTCAACAACGCGCTTTTGTTGGATTTTATCAACCTCTTGTAAACGTAATTCGAGCGCTTGGAATTTTGCTTCGTATTCAGACTGGGTTTTCTCAATTTCTTTTTCTTTTCGACCTAAGTGTTCTAACTTATCTGTGTAGGATTTTTCTTTCGCACGAACGCGATCTTCATTGGACTGAAGTTTGCGCTCGCGGTCTTTAATCGCTGTTTCGTGTTCTTCTTTTAGTTTTAAAAACTTTTCTTTCGCCTGAAGAATTCTATCTTTTTTGATGTTTTCTGCTTCAATCTCAGCATCTTTAACGATTTTTTGACTTCTCGACTTCAATGCCGTTTGTTGAATAATGTAGGTTCCAACACCTCCACCTATTGCTCCAACAATAATCCATAATACAACCATAGTTCACTTTATTAAATAAGTAAAAGGCTATTGAGAAGTTAGATTAAAGATTAGTGCAGCTCGTCGATTTGCTTTGACAAATTTTCTAGCGCAAGTTCAACTGAACTGTAGTCTGCAGGGGTATTAACTACTTCCTTTTTAACGGCAGTTTGTCCCTTCGAAACTAGTTGAAGGGCTGTCATCGCTAATAAATCTTGAGGGTCTTTTACACCATAATTTTGGCGTAAAAGTTCAATTCCTTTATTAATTTCTTCAGCGGCTTTCATCACTTTCTCCTGTTCGTTTTCCGAAACTGTTAACGGATATGTTCTTCCACCAACTAAAACTTTTATAGAAATTTTTCCCATCGCTATTTTTTCAGCTGTTCTATGCAGTATTCTATTTCTTTAACCAGTTCTTCAATTTCCTCCTCCCGCTTCCCAAGCGTTTGAACAGGAACTTCAACAACCTTGTTTTCAGCCATATGTAATGCTGATTTGAGCGTTTCAATCTCTGTATTCAACATGAATTCACGTTCTGTTGCAGTAAATAACTCCGCTTTCATTTTGTCAATTTCCAACAATAAAGCCGCATTTCGTGATTTTTCATTCTGTAAATCAATATGAAGCGATTTTGCTTTCTCTAAAATTTGCTCGATGCTCTTTTCTATTTGCTCAGTCATTACTTTTTGACTTTTTACAAAGTTAACATTGTAATAATTACGAGCAATATTTTTTGGAATGTATTTTGTGTTTTTTTTGAAAGCTTAACTTTGTCTATGCGTTACATCTCCTTAAACTTTATTTTTTTATTTCTTTCATTGAGTTTATTTGCTCAAAATGTAAAAACAGACCCTAAATATCATTCACCGCTTGGTATTCCACTTCAGTTAAGTGCCATCTTTGGTGATATACGCCCCAATCATTTTCACATGGGGCTTGATTTTAAAACGAACCAAAAAGAAGGTATTCCTATTCATGCCGTTTCAGATGGTTATGTTGCTCGAATCCGTATTTCACCCTCGGGTTATGGAAGAGTGTTGTACATCAATCACCCAACTGGAA
>JBIIVA010000229.1:0-3470 GCA_044339705.1 Crocinitomicaceae bacterium | reverse complement strand
AATTGCTGCAATCTCAAAAAAGATTTTAATTGATATTGCGAAAAGGTTCTAATCGATACCGAACGAACATTTGAAATGAGTTAAATCAAACATGTAAAACAATTTTTTTAGAATATTTCTTGAAGTTTTTATTCCAATTGGCATTTTAATCCGTTTGTTTTTGTTGCAAATTTCATAAAGATAAATATATGTTAAAAAAAAATATAAAAAACGAAAAAAAAACGATTAAATAGTGATATATTTGTATTATGAATCTGAGAAGAAAAATTAAAACTTATACCGAAGCGCCGTTGTCTCATAGTGTGGTAATGGATGCCTTGGCATCTTACAGTAGGCCCAATGACAAAATCAGTGAAATGATTAAAACTGGAGAGTTGATTTCCTTGCGTCGTGGTTTATACGTTCCCGGTCCTGAGTTGGATTTGCCCCTTCCAGATAGCTTTTTAATCGCGAACCATTTGCGCGGCCCCAGTTATATTTCATTAGAAACAGCACTTTCTTATTGGGGCTTAATTCCGGAGCGAGTTTATGAAGTAAGTTCAGTTACTACTAAAACCTCTAAAACTTATCAAACTTCTGTGGGTCGTTTTAGCTTTCAGCATTCAGCCGCTCCATTTTTTTCATTCGGAATTAAAAGTGTTCGTCTATCGGAGTTTCAAACGGCATTGATCGCCTCAACTGAAAAAGCGCTTTGCGACAAAATAGTTTTGACATCGGGCGTGTTACTTAGAAGTGTGTCTCAAACAATGGATTTTCTACTTGAAGATTTACGTATCGACGAAGAGCAGCTTCAAGTCTTGGATATCGAAGTAATTCAATCGTGGATTGAAGATGCACCGAAAAGTACCAGTTTACAAATGCTCGTAAATACACTTCAACGCTTATGATCAAAGAATGGATCGCGGAGTATAATCCGCAAAATGAAGGGGAAACACTGGCTGCAATGCGTGAAATCATGCAGGAAATTGCGCTTGCGGCTTTATCAAGAACAGATTTTTTCAAGAAAGCAGCTTTTTATGGTGGAACCGCATTGCGTATTTTTCACGGACTTGATCGTTATTCCGAGGATTTGGATTTCTCACTCTTGGAAAAAGATCCGGGTTTTTCGTTGATACCCTATTTTTCAACGATTACTGATGAATTTGAGGCGCTTGGAATACGAGTAAGCATCCGAGAAAAAGATAAACGAACAAAAACACAAATCGATTCTGCATTTTTGAAATCAGAAACGTTATGGCAAGAATTAGTTTTAGAGGACATAGTGAAGCAACACGGAATTTCTTCGAATAAATCTATTAAAATTAAGATTGAAATTGATCGAGTTCCTCCTTCGGGATTTGAAACAGAAGAAAAACTTTTGATAAAACCCTTTTCTTTTTATGTTAATTGTTTCAATTTACCAAGTTTATTTGCAGGAAAGCTACATGCGCTGTTGTTCAGAAAATGGAAAAATCGTGTTAAAGGTCGTGATTGGTATGACATGGAATGGTATATCCGAAAAGGAGTTCCACTAAATATTTCTCATTTCTTATATCGCGCAACAGAGACCAACGATTGGCAGGAGGTGTCAATATCAAAAGAACAAATTTTAGAATTACTAAAGAATAAAATCAATTCCGTTTCCTTCGAGGCCATTAAGGATGATGTACGTAAATTCCTTCGAAATGACGAACAACTAAAAATTTGGAATGTCGATTATTTTAATGATTTGATTGATAAGATGGGGTTTGAATAATTTACAGAAATCCCCTTAGTTTTAGCCAATTATTTAGGGTGTGCTTACCATATACATCAGCGAAGCTTAAAACTCAGGTAAGCATTATCCCGATTGCTAAGCGGGACTATGCGCAGCCTGTAAAGCTTATAAGAATATACCTATAATGCCTAACTAACAAGATCATTCTTTTTGGCTAATGAGCAATAATAAGTTGTGCTAAATGAAGATGCATGTTTTTTCTTTGAAGCAACCAAAAACCGTCCGTCTAGCATAGAAATTTTGACATAAACCATTAATTTTTAAAAAGTTTTTGTTTCTGCCTTTGGTGGTTTTAGTAGACCCTATTTATTCTTCTCAATCACATAATTCAGCACCTTCTCCATCAAATGCGCCCTATCTTTACCAATTACGTTGTGTTTGTGCATTGGATAAGGAAAGAAATCCATTTGAATTCCAAGATCAATGAACTTTTTAACTAACGCGTAATTATGCTGCATCACAACAACATCGTCTATGGTTCCATGAATCAACAATAAATCGCCTTTCAAATTTTGAGCGTGGTTGAGTAACGAAGCCTTTTCATAACCTTCCTTATTCTGTTCTGGACGGTCCATGTAACGTTCTCCATACATGATTTCGTAGTATTTCCAATCTGTAACTGGTCCGCCTGCAACCCCCACTTTAAATGTTCCCGGTTGACGAAGCATCAAGGAAGTTGTCATAAATCCACCGAAAGACCAGCCGTGAACGGCCAATCTATTTCCATCAACGTAAGGAAGCGATTTCAAATAATCAACTCCTGTCAACTGATCCTCCATTTCTACATCTCCTAGTCTGCGGTGAATTTGAGATTCAAATGCAATTCCACGCTCAGCCGAACCGCGATTGTCAAGCGTAAAAATGATATATCCTTGATTCGCCATCCAATGCATCCAAAGATTCGCACCTGCCAACCAAGAATTGGTCACCATTTGCGCATGCGGGCCGCCATAAACATAAACTAAAGCCGGGTATTTTTTTGAAGGATCTAAATTTGAAGGTTTAATCATGCGATAATACAAATCAGAACCATCTTTTCCTTTTAAGGTTCCAATTTCAGTTGTTCCAACGTTGTAATCATCCAATTTTTCTTTTGACTCCATTACTATCTTTGACATTTTTCCCGAACTCGTATATATCATTGATTTGTATGGAACGGTCAAACTTGAAAATGCATCGAAAAAGTAAATTCCATCAGACGAAAGTGAAAAAGAATGCGTGCCATCTTCTCTGGTCAATAGTTGAGAATTCCCTTCTAAATCAACGCGATAAATTAGTGTGTTCGTTGGATTTTCACCAGTTGCGGAATAATAAATAAACTTTTTATCAGGACTTGTCGCTAATTTGTCTTTCACGACAAATTTATGTTCGGTCAACTTTTTCTTTAATTTTCCATTGAAATCATACAAGTATAAATTGTTGAATCCATCACGCTCTGAAATCCAAATGAAGTCGTTGGAATTGGAATAAAAATACGCTGGATGTTCAGGCTCAATCCATTTGTCGTTCGTTTCTTCGAAAAGCGTTTTTACGAATTTACCTGATTTTGCGTCGTAAACATTCAACCACATGTGATTTTGATCGCGATTAACCTCAGCAACAACAATGTTCTTTTCATCCGGTGTGAAAGTCAAGTTTGTGAAATAATCATCTTTAGCACCACGTGGACTGATGTAAACACATTTTTTGGATTTAACATTGTATATTCCGACGC